>NZHT01000048.1 GCA_002691385.1 Flammeovirgaceae bacterium
AAGTACAGGTATTTTGGTAATTATTTACACTGTCTCTGGAGGGACTAAAGCTGTAAGTATCACGCAAAAGCAGCAGATGGGTGTCATAATGGGAGGAATGTTTGTCGCTTTTGGTTATATCTTATATTATGTAACGGATTTTATCAATCTGAAAGATGCTATAGACGTCGCCGGTATTCTCGGTAAAACAGATGCCATTGACTTTGATCTCAGTTTTCAGAAAAGGTACACCATTTGGTCTGGATTAATGGCCGGTTTGGTTTTGCAATTATCTTATTTTGGTACAGATCAAAGTCAGGTTCAGAGGTATTTAGGAGGTAAGAATGTAAAGGAAAGTCGCATGGGATTGATGTTTAACGCCATCTTGAAAATTCCTATGCAGTTTTTTATTCTCTTTGTGGGTGTGATGGTTTATGTCTTTTATATTTTCTATACACCACCCATACATTTCAATGATCAATCTTTGGAGGTCATCAGAGAAAGCCCAGTTCAAAATCAACTGATTGCTATCGAACACTCCTACAACGACTTGATTTTGGAACGAAAGAATATTGCTTTGTCTTATGCTAGTGAGGTCAATGTGTCAAAAAAACTTAAACTCAAGGAAGACCTGATCAGGATTGATACACAGCAAGAAGTCAGGAGAAATGAGGTGAAAGATTTGATTCTTAAGGTGGACTCCAAATTGAAAACTAAAGATTCAGATTTTGTCTTTTTAACATTTATTTTAAACTATCTGCCGCATGGCTTTATCGGCTTGTTGATCGCCGTTATTCTCTCCGCTTCTATGTCTTCCACGGCTTCTGAGCTTAATTCTTTGGCTAGTACAAGCACCGTTGACCTTTATAAAAGAATGATTAAAAGAAAAGATACGGATAAAAACTATCTGATTGCATCTAAATGGATCACCTTTACATGGGGAGGGTTGGCCATTATATTTGCCTTTATTGCGAGTGATTCTGAAAATCTAATAGAGACCGTAAATATTATTGGTTCCGTTTTTTATGGTACCATTTTAGGTATTTTCCTTGTTGCGTTTTTCATCAAACGCGTCCAAGGAAATGCAGTCTTTATCGCTGCAATTGTTGCTGAATCTGTGGTTATTGCTTGTCATTTATTAAACGTGAATGGTTATTTTACGATTGGTTATTTATGGTATAACGCGATTGGAGTCCTAGTTACCGTGATATTAGGTTGGCTGTTGAGTTTTGTTCAAGAAATGCCAATGGCCTCAAAACCAAAATCATAAGCTATAAAAAAGGCAGGTAGAAAGGATCAATCCTTCCGCCTGCCTTTTTTATATCAAAATTTGAAATTACTTACTTTTTAATTCTTTCATGAATGCTTCATTACTTTTTATGTAAGCATTATCACCCGCGACTTTAGACTTTTCAAGAGCTTCTTTTGTAGTTTTAATAGCTTCTTTTTTCATTCCTAAACCTGCTTGAATTTCAGCTAATCTTTTAAGGTAGTAGTATTTTCGATTGTTTTCAACAGCTAGAAAAAGCTTTGCCCAGGACAAAGCCTGATTAAGATCTTTTCCTGTTTCAAGATAATAAGATGCAGCAGCCATATAATTTGATAAATCAACTTTTGTTTTGTCTGCAATTTCTGCCATCACAATTTCATCAAAGGTGACTTCTATGGGAACCTTCCATGAAGCGTCAGCCCATTGAAAGTGAATATTGGCCTGAGTGTTGTCCTCCGATAAGTCAGAGATTTGAAAAGTTAATGTTTCAACCATATTTGACGACTTAAGATTGTCAACTTTTATATTGACCAATATTTTATTTTCTTCGATTTTAGAAAAGTTTGATCCAATACTCGGATCTCCATAAAGCATAAAATTAAACTGACTTTCGCCTGGTGTGGTTATGATCAAGTATGTACCTGCAGGAACCTCAACACCACCAATTTTGGCTTGAGTACTTAAGGTGATTTTTGTACCTGAATTAGCACCCGTCCTCCACATACTACCGTATTCAAGTAAGGCACTTTTGTCAGAGCCAAATATTTTTCTTCCTTTCATTTTAGGTCTAAAGTACACTATGGAGACTTCGGTAAGTCCAACCTTTGTCGTAACTGATGCAGCAGAACTTGCCGCAGGTAGATTGATTTGTGCTTGTGCATTCAATAAGAAGAGGGTCATCAAGCTATAGGTTATAAATTTGTACATATTATTTTTGTTTATTGAATATTTTAAAATGATTTATTAACTGGTCTAAAATTAACAGAATTTATTAAGGATTATTGCTTAAACTTATATTTAAGATATATTTGTTTGCGCAGGCTGTAGTTTCTTTTACAACACAAGCAAAATTTCTAAAATATATTGTAAATATAAATTCTATATCGCTCGAGATACGCTTGATTCATGAATATATTTGAACTTATTGAGGTCTATAAATCTATATAATGGCAATTTTAATTGATTCTGTCTCAAAAAATTTAGAACCATGGTTAAGGGCATTCAAGACTTATGATCACCAAGCGGAGGTTTATTGTTATGATGATGTTGTGGATTTTGAAAAAATTACTACAGCTGTGGTATGGAATCACAGACCAGGACTCTTTAAGCTACTTCCTAATTTAAAATTGATTGCTTCTTTAGGTGCCGGGGTAGATCATATTATGAACGATCCGTACGTTCCCCCTCAGGTATCCATTACCAGAATTGTAGGTAAAGGCTTGAGTGGTCCAATGTCTAATTTTTGTATTGGTGCTATTTTACATCATCAACGGCAATTTGATAAATATTTGATAGATAAATCAAATAGGACTTGGGATCAAGAACCTAATCCTGAGAGAGGAATGAATGTTGGGATAATGGGTATGGGTGTCTTGGGTACTGACCTAGCTAAAAAACTCACTTATTTGGGTTTCAAAGTATTCGGATTTAGTCAATCGAGAAAAAAAATCTCTCATGTTGTAAGTTATCTTGATTCTGAACTTGACTTATTTCTTAGTAAAATCAACATTTTAGTTGTGATGTTACCAGCAACTGAATCTACCCGGGGCATATTGTCCAAAAAATTGTTTGATAAACTTAATAAAGAAACTTATTTGATTAATGTGGCCAGAGGACATCATCAAGTTGATAGGGACATCATCGATGCTATCGAAAACAAGCAATTATCGGGTGCATTTTTAGATGTATTTCCCGAGGAGCCCCTTCCAAAACAAAGTCCTTTTTGGAACCATCCAAAAATAATGATCACCCCTCATATTGCTGTGGTCACAAAAATTAATGAGGCGGTACCTCAAATAATGGCATCACATAATAGGATGATGGCAGGAGAATTGCCTGAAATTTTGGTAGACAGAATTAAGGGTTATTGATGGTTATCAAAGAATTTCTAGACATGAATTTGAATCCAATTATTTTCTTCTTGATTTTCTTGAATTCATCCTATATTATGGCGCAAGAGCAACCGGTTACTTTTTACAATGATTCAGAACCGGTTTCAGAACTCAATTCTGTAGCAGATGAAAGTGCCCTTTTATTGTCCAAAAATTCACCTTTACTTATTTATTCAAGAACCCACAATCGAACCACATCTAGTTCAATCTTTATGCCTACAGATATTTGGATAGCTGAAGGAACATCAACGAGAAGCTTGGATCTTGATTCAAAATCTATTCATACTGCGATTGGATTTTTAAATCGAAATCAATCTTTTGTTTATTCTTCTTTGCGAGAAAAGGGTGCTGGCTATGAAACTCAATTAATTATTGCTGATTGGAAGGAAGGTGATTTGGCTAATATGAGGAATTTTGAGATCAAATATTTTACAAACAAATCAGCTTATTTTAATGCGGCTATTTCACTAGATGAAAAACATATGGTGATGTCTATGGAGGCTAATGTAACTATGGGAGTTGAAGATTTGTACATATCACATGTGCAGGAGAATGGTGAGTGGAGTCCTCCAATGTCATTAGGGTATGGCATCAATACGAGAGGACAAGAAATAACCCCATTTTTAGCGCATGACAATAAGACTTTATTTTTTGCGACTAATGGTCGAGAGGGATTTGGAAGTTTTGATATTTATTATGCTGAACGGTTAGATAATACCTGGCAGAAATGGTCTGATCCCGTTAATTTAGGACCTAAAATCAATACTTCGGGTGCTGAGAAGTCTTTTAGCTTTTTAGATGGAAATTCGATCGCCTATTATACTTCAAACACCAATAGTGATGGTTATGGTGACATTAGAAGTATACGAATTGATTCAGACTTAAAATATGCAAAAGATACCTTGACAAAGCCTCAGGTCACCGAAGTTTCATTGAATCAAAAGGTCATTTTGGTGCTTAATGCTGAAAGTGAAAAAATGGTAACAGGTGTATTTAATATTAAAGCAGATTCATTGAGTTTAAGGGTTGAAAATCCATTTATCTGGAAAGCTTCAAGATTTTCGGATTTGGAATTGTCCATAAATATAGATGGTTTTATGAATGTCTCGCAATTGTTACCTTCATCTCGATGGATTGAAGAAGACACCATAAAAATTTTAGTAGAGCCACTTACCGTAGGGAACAGTATAAAGCTAAAAGATGTATTATTTTATAAAGGAACCGATAAAATGATTGAGGGGAGTAAACGTTCTTTGAATCTTTTGGTCAATGTACTTAAATCAAACCCATTGCTCAAAATTGAATTAAGAGGTCACACGGATAATGTTGGGAACCCGAAACTCAACCAAATTTTGTCGGAAGACAGAGTAGAGATAGTTAAAAAATATCTTATCCAAGCTGGCATAGTACCTAATCGATTGAGCGGCAAGGGACTGGGAGGTAGTCAACCTCTGAACAAAGATTCATCAGAGGCTTCACGAAGTCTCAATCGGAGAGTGGAGTTTTTGGTGATAGAGAATTAAAACCCTTCGGCATAACTGTCACTTCGTAAGTAATCAGCACCTCCTTCGAGGCTGCCATCTTCAAGAACTAGAACTGCATTAATTTTGCTCATACTTTCTTTAAAAATAATTGAATGCCCCCGTTTCTCTAAATCTAATTGGACTTCAGGGGAGATTCCTCCATTTTCGATGAAAAGAATGTCTGGTAGCCATTGGCTGTGGGTTTTTTTAGCATTAATTGCTTCCTGAAGCCCCATGCCAAAATCAATAATGTTTATTATACTTTGAAAAACCGTAGTAATTATGGTGGCGCCACCGGGACTACCGGTAACTAAAAATAAGGAGCTTTCCTTTTCTACAATAGTTGGCGTCATGCTACTTAGCATTCGTTTTCCTGGGGCAATGGCATTTGCTTTGGAGCCAATAAGACCGTATATATTGGGAACGCCTGGCTTAGCACTGAAGTCATCCATTTCATTGTTTAAGAAAAATCCAGCACCTTTTACCATAACGCGTGAACCATAACTTCCGTTAAGGGTAGTGGTTAATGCAACTGCATTACCCTCGGGATCAACAATTGAAAAATGGGTTGTTTCAGGACTTTCATAAGGGGTAACGTCTCCTTCCATAACTTTTGAACTAGCTGTTTTTTTGCGTTTTTTAATGTTTGAAAATCTTATATTGTTATAATTTCGGTTAATGAGGGCCTCTGTAGGAATCTCATAATAATCAGGATCACCCAAATGAACCGCACGGTCTGCATAAACTCTACGTTCCACTTCCGTTTTATAATGTAACATTTCAGCACTATTGAACTCTAAGTTTCCAATGTTTAAGTATTCTGATCCTTTGAGTAATTGAATCAATGCGATTCCACCACTAGATGGGGGTGCCATAGAATAAATGGTATATCCTTTATAAAATCCTTTTATTGGATCACGCCAGACGGGCTCGTAATTGATCAGATCCTTTGCTGATATAATACCACCACCAAGTATCATCTCTTTTATTAATTGATCTGCTACAATGCCCTTGTAAAAACCATCACGCCCATTTTTTTGGATAAAAGAAAGGGTAGAGGCCAGTTCCTTTTGAACAGCAGTATCTCCTTTATTCCAACCTTTCTCGTTGACGACCCACGGTTGGTATCGATTGGCCTCTTGAAAATTATTATGTTGTTCATTAAGACTCTGAGCTATTTTTTCTGTTAATAAATGTCCATTATATGCTAATTTAATGGCTGGATTGATCAATTCAGACCAAGAGAGCTGACCATATTTTTGATGTAATTCCCACATTCCAGCGACCGATCCTGGAACGCCTGAAGCGAGATGACCCAATCTGATTTTAGCTTTAACCACATTGCCTTCTGGGTCGAGATACATATCTTTTTCAGCCATTTCGGGGGCCTTTTCCCTGAAGTCTAGGGTAGATACTTCTCCATCTGATAACCGGATTACCGCAAAGCCACCTCCGCCAATATTTCCAGCTTGTGGATAGACTACGCTTAAGACAAATTGAATCGCAATAGCAGCATCGATGGCATTACCACCTTTCTTCATAATTTTTAATCCAACGGCAGTAGCTAGTGGATGGGTAGTAGCTACCATGGCTTTTTCTCCTAAGGCACCTTTGATTTCTTGAGGAGGTGATGTTTTAGGTTTATAGCAGCTAAAAAGAGAAATAACCAAGAATACAACTACACTGATTTTTTTCATATTTTTTTATTTTACAGGTAAATTATGTCTTAAAAATTTAATTTGATTACCGCCCATAATTTTTTTTATTTCATTGTCAGAGAAATTTTCTTGTATGAGCGCTTCAGTAAGTAAAATAATTTTTGAGGCGTCAAAACTAGTGGTAACCGCACCATCAAAATCAGAGCCTAATGCGACATGATCAACGCCTATCAAATCACTTGTGTATCTTATCGCCGCGGCGATAGAAGCTGGATGAATAGATCCAACGGCTTCTTCCCAGAATCCAATTCCTATTAGTCCCCCATTTTTAGCGATGGATCTAAGCGCAGCATCGGATAGATTTCGAGGACTATCAAAAGTGCCTTTGACTCCAGTATGAGAGAAGATTACGGGTCTTTTTGCGATCCTAAGGACATCTTCTATTAATTTGGGTGAGGCATGGGCTAGATCGATGATGATTTCTTTTTTTTCCATTTCTCGAATTATACGTTTTCCGAAATCTGTCAATCCCTGTTTTGATTCACCTGCTGATGAGCCACCGATTTTATTATCAAAAAAATGAACGAGTCCCATGATTCTAAAACCCGCTTCAAAAAGTCCATTTAAATTTTGAAAGTTACCTTCAAGGGCATGCAATCCTTCTATTGAAAGAATAGCTCCTATTTTATAACTATTATTTTTACGTAGCCTTAAAAAATATTTTAAATCATCTTGCGTTTCAATAAAATCCAGTCGTGATGACTTTTGAACGGCTTTTTTGAGTAGTTCACTTTGATGTATAGCACGATGATATAAACTGAACCAACTTTGGATTGGCCATCTGTTGGCTGCAGCTAGTAATGTTATATTATCGGAGTCAGCGGAATTAGAAAGATAATTAAGATTTCTGGGAGATTTTACAACTGCATCAAATACTTGAAGGGCGTAATTTCCTGAAATTAATTTAGGAAGGTCGACCATTCCGTGGCTAGTCGTTGAGGTTAGGTCCCTGTCCCATAATAAATTGTCGGCATGGAGATCTGCAATGATTAATTCTTTATGTAATTTTTTGGCATGTTGAGAAGGTTTATAGTTGTTCAAAATTTCTACCTTATTCAATAATTTGTCTGCGATTTTACCTGTGATAAAGAAAAAAATTAGGAATCCTAATGAAAATAGGGAGAGGAAATATTTAAGAAAATTTCTCATTTTAGTTTACTAATTCAATAGTGCCACAGGCTATTTTTTTGTTATTATGATTGTGATTGTGACCTTCAAAACATTCTTGCACAAAATTTTCTGCCACTTCATGAATGTAAATTATTTTTCCAACAACGTTGGAGGCATCATCTGATCCTATGCTATACAAATCAGTTTGAATATTAAATTCACCCATACCTGATTCATTTATGAAAATATTTCCAAGGTCCCCTGCTTTGGGTTTGGCCCAAACCTCACCCATACTTAGCACATTGCAAAAATTGTAATCTAAATCTTTTCCTAAGTTCCATTGTGATAAGGGAGATTCACAAGTTCCAGTGTGTATTTGAACGGCATGATAATAAGATAATTGGCCTTCTGGGAAATTGCTAACTTCTAGATCAACGGATACGACATCTTCCTTTTGGGTAAAATGGATTGCACCTATTTTTGTTCCATTAAATTGGTAAGAAGAGTCTTCATTGATTGTCACCATTTCCAAGGTAGCTGAAGCTATCTTCTCGATTTGATCCATTTCAGGTTTTTGGCAGTTAAATAAACTCAAAAGTGGAGTGCTGATAATAAGTGATACGTATTTTAGTTTCAATGATTTTTATATTTTTAAACTCAAAGAAAAGCTAGTTTTTTATAACATGACTGAGTGTACCTCCTAGAATTCGTGGAAAAACAAAAATCTATTTGGTGTTCTGGCCTTGATATTCTCCTATGTTTAAATCATTTTGGGATCAGTGGGAAAGAACAATGACTTTTCCCTAATGCGTTAACCCGTATTGATCCAACAAATAAACGAGACTGGCCATGGAGGCTGCTCCTAATTCTAACTCTCTCCGATCAACGGCTTCAAATACATCTTTTTCAGTGTGATGATAGCGAAAATAACGCTGCCCATCAGGGAGTAATCCGATTAAAAAAGTTCCTTGCTTTGATAAAGGACTTATGTCAGCACCGCCACCACTCTGATCAAAATCATGTAATCCATATGGCTCAAATATGGTTTTCCATTTTAAAAATTGTTGTTTTTGTTTATCACTTCCTGTGCTGGTAAAACCTCTTGGAACAAATCCTCCTCGGTCAGATTCTATGGCTGCAATATGGTTTTCATTACGAATTTCACTTAGGGTGGCATAAGCTTTCCCACCTTTTCCTCCATTCTCTTCATTCATCCACATTACAGCCCTCAAGGTTCTTTTAGGTTTGATCTTTAAGGATTTGAAGACCCTGAGCACTTCAATGCCCTGCAAACACCCACTGCCATCATCATGAGCTCCTTCGCCTACATCCCAGGAATCCAAATGACCACCAACAGCAATATATTCGTCGGGGAATAAAGTACCTGTAAGTTGACCAATAACGTTATAAGATTGAGTTTCAGGAAGCATCTCTGCATAATTTTCCATATAAATACGGAGGTCAGCTTGATCTTTTAATAATTGACTTAAAAGATCAGCATCTTTTGTACTTATAGCCATTGCTGGTAGCTCTTTCAGGCCTTTTTGATAACGCAGTGAACCCGCGTGAGGAACATCATCTAAACTTTGGGTCATTGAGCGAACAATGATAGCCTTAGCTCCGTAGGGCTCAGTCTTAGCGGCACCGGAGGATCTTTGGGAAACGGCAGATCCATAGGCGGAAAAAGTTTTTAAGAGAGTTGGATCCATTGGACCATTAAAGAAAACAATCTTACCTGCTATATTATCTTTGTGTTTTTGAATTTCTTCGAGACCCTTCAGTTCAATGATTTCAGCTAAAATTCCTTGAGGTCCAGTCCCAATCGAATTGCCCAGGGCTAGGGCATTTAAACCTATGACTCCATGTTTTTTTGAATTTGTAATTTTTAAAATTTCGGCAGGGCCACGTTTCCAGTTGGGAACCATTACAGGTTGGAGATAGACAGTATCAAAATTATATTCTATCATTAATTGGCGGGTGTATTCGACCGCTGCAGCGGCTCCTGTGGATCCACTCAGTCTATGACCAACATCTTTGCAAAGCACCCTTAAGCTTTCGTATATAGGGCTATTGGATAAAACCTCTTCATAAATTGAAGCGACCATGATCTCATCTGATTTTTTTTGTGCTGCAATCAAGTAGGGGCCAATGAGCAGGAAAGTAATTATTATTTTTTTCATAAATGCAATTTGTACAATTTAACAAAATTTGGCAATCTTAATTTTTTTTTAATAGACAATATACTCAATCAGTAATCTTATATTTTTTTCATAATAATTTAATTTTTCTAATATTTATTTTAAGTGAAATCTTTTTGGTACAATAAAACATTATTTTCTAAAGAGAATATATCTTATTTTCTCTTATAAAGTTAGGCAAAGACCATTTTAATAATTTTATTTGATAACAATCATTGCGATTTTATTTTTTTGAATAGATATTTTTAATATATTTTTCTATTTAAAAAAAAATTGATTGCATTTTTAATGGTGCGTTGAAAAAAATCAGATTTACGACAAAAAATTAACATGGATAATAAAATAAAATTGGGACTTATTGGCGGAGGTTTAAGTTCATTTATTGGTATTGTACATAGAGTGGCGGCTTACATGGGTGAAAATTATGTGTTGATCGGAGGCGTATTTGATGTTGATTTTGATAAAGGAAATCAATTTGCGAAACAACTTGATTTGGATGCTTCGAGATCTTATCCATCATTAGATATCTTTATTGAGAGAGAGTTGATCCTTCCTGTTCAGGATCGCATTCAAGTGGTCTCCATACTTACTCCTAATTTTTTACATTTTGAGATGGCAAAAAAGTTGATAAGTGCAGGTTTTAATGTGATATGTGAAAAACCAATAACTGTTACGGCAGATGAAGCACGGATATTAGAAAAATTGGTAGAAGAGAAAGGAGTAGTTTTTGGATTAACCCATACCTACACAGGTTACCCTATGGTACGTCAAATGAAGTCAATGATTGCTCAAGGTAAGATAGGAAGAATTCAAAAAGTAGATGCGCAATATTATCAAGGTTGGATTAATCCTTGCATTCATCAAGAAGAGGAAAGAAAAAAGGTGTGGAGACTAAACCCAAAGATGTCAGGATTGAGTTGCTGCATGGGAGATATTGGTGTTCATGCTTTTAATTTAATTGAATATATCACAGGATTAGAGATTGATAAAGTACTGGCAGATTTGGATACTCTTTATCCCGAAAATGAGTTAGATGTAGATGGCACCACACTTTTGAGAATGAATAATGGATCTCGAGGTGTGATTACGGCCAGTCAAATTGCCACAGGAGAAGAAAATAATCTTTCTATTGCAGTTTATGGGGATCAAGGTGGATTAAAATGGGACCAAGAGCATCCTATGTATTTAAAGCACTTGATTGAAGGAGCTCCTACTCAAATTTATAAGCCTGGAAATTCATACAATAGTGAATTTGCCTTGGACAGCACCAAAATTGCTCCAGGTCACCCGGAAGGATTATTTGATGCAATGGGTAATATTTATAATGGAGTGGCAGCAGTCGTTAAGGGTAAACCTTACAGAGAGGGGGCTTTCCCCACTGTGCATGATGGTGTCAGAGGGATGTCATTTGTTGAAGCGGTTTTGTCTTCAAGTAGTCAAGGACAAGTATGGGTAGAGGTCAGCTAAATAATCATTAACAAATATGGATAGAAAGCTTAAAATGGGAATGGTCGGAGGTGGGAGTGGTGCTTTTATTGGTGGAATTCATCGAATGGGCGCGCAATTAGATGGTCAAATTGAACTAGTTTGTGGAGTTTTTAGCTCAAATTCGGAGCAATCAATTTCTTTTGGGAAGGAAATTTATCTAGATGAAGATAGGTTGTATAAGACATTTGATGAAATGATGGCATGCGAGGCACGTCTGCCTATAGAGCAGCGAATGGATTTTGTTTCCATTGTAACCCAAAATAATTTACATTTTGCTCCAGCAATGTCTGCTTTAAATCATGGTTTCCCTGTGGTTATAGATAAACCTTTGTGCTTTACAATGGATGAAGCAAGGGAACTTAGATCCAAAGTTAAAGCTACCGGTTTACCTTTTGGACTTACCTATACATATGCCTATTACCCGATGTTGATTCAAGCAAAGGCCATGGTAAAGAATTTAGAAATTGGGAAAATAAGAAAGGTCATGGTAGAATATCCACAAGGATGGTTATCTGATAAGTTGGAATCTACAGGCCAAAAGCAGGCCTCATGGCGTTCAGATCCTCAAAAGGCTGGAATAAGTAATTGTTTTGGCGATATTGGGACTCATTGTGGGCATTTGGCTGAATATGTTTCCGGATTAAAGATAACCGAAGTATTGGCAGGGCTCAATGCTTTTGTGCAAGGAAGAACTTTGGATGATGATGCGGATGTGCTGTTCAAAATGGAGCAAGAGGCCAAAGGTGTGATTTCTTCCTCCCAAGTCGCTCAAGGCGATGAGAACAATCTTAAATTTCGAATTTATGGAGAAGAGGGAGCTCTAGAATGGAGTAACACCGATCACAATACACTCCTTGTAAAAAAACAAGGTAAGCCCATTCAAATCTTTCGTTCAGGGGTGGATAATGCTTTTTTACACGAAGAAACGCGATTGAATATGAGGACGCCTTCGGGCCATCCCGAAGGGTATATTGAGGCTTTTGCCAACATATATAGATATTTCTCAGATGATGTGAAACATTTCACAATAGATCCAACAACGAATCGGAGTTGCAAATACCCTAATATTGATGATGGTTTTAAGGGAATGGCTTTGGTGGATGCAGTAGTAGCCTCTTCCGTTGATGGAAATGTTTGGAAAAAAATTGAAGAATAATCTAATTTACATAAAAATTTAAGTGTGATGAAAACAATACAAGGTCCTGCCATTTTTTTAGCGCAATTCATGGATGATGTTGCGCCATTTAATAATCTAAAAAACATTTGTGATTGGGCAGCATCTTTAGGATACAAAGGAATTCAAATTCCTTCTTGGGATACCAGATTAATTGATATTTCCTTAGCTGGAAATAGTAAAACTTATTGCGATGAAATTAAAGGAGTTGTGAATGAGGCGGGTTTAGAAGTGACCGAGTTAGCAACACATCTCCAAGGTCAGTTGGTTGCAGTGCATCCAGCTTATGATACGATGTTTGATGGCTTTGCTCCAGGTCATTTGAAAGGGAATTCAAAAGCGCGTACTCAATGGGCGGTAGATCAAGTTAAGTCATCAGCTACTGCTAGTCGTCATTTGGACATTAATGTGATGGCCAGTTTTTCAGGCGCATTAATGTGGCCTTTTATTTATCCATGGCCACAAAGACCACAAGGTTTGGTTGAAGCAGGTTTTAGTGAGTTAGCTAAAAGGTGGATGCCTATTTTAGATCATTGCAAAGAAATCGGTGTAGATATTTGTTACGAGGTGCACCCAGGGGAAGATTTGCATGATGGTGTATCCTTTGAAAGATTTTTGGAAGCTACCAACAATCATAGTTCAGTGAACTTACTTTATGATCCAAGTCATTTTGTTCTACAAAATTTAGATTATCTTCAATATATTGACCATTACCATGAATTCATCAAAATGTTTCATGTTAAAGATGCCGAATTTAATCCTACCGGTAAGTCAGGAGTTTATGGAGGCTATCAAGATTGGGTAGACCGTCCGGGAAGATTTAGATCTTTAGGTGATGGTACAGTTGATTTTTCAGGTATTTTTAGTAAACTAAGTCAATACGGCTTTGATGGCTGGGCAGTGCTTGAATGGGAGTGCTGTATTAAATCTCCCGAACAAGGTGCTCAAGAAGGAGCTGAGTATATTTCAAACCACATAATCAGTGTAACTGAAAAAGCATTTGATGATTTTGCTGGAAGGGAAGTCAATGATAAAATCAACAAAAAAATTCTAGGAATTGATAAATAATGTTATTTTTTTATGAATGTGGGCTTGTTTTGATGAATCTTTATTCAATAATTAAATATAAGATTAATTAAGAAGCTATTGCTTTATGAACCTCCGGACTTTCTTTCTTTCAACAAAATTTCATCTATTTTCAACTCATCTAATTCACCCATTCCCTCCAAAAAATTCAATGTGTGTTGAGCTTCTTTCTCATCCACTTTGCTTATAGCAATTCCTACGTGGACTAGTACAAATTCTCCCACATCAGCTTCAG
>NZHT01000049.1 GCA_002691385.1 Flammeovirgaceae bacterium
TCCAATATTTCTTATGACCTGAGCACCAGGATTTGCGGCTGGATCTTCCCCATACCATGCAAAAGTGAAATTATCACTGGAACCATCATAAGTGATACCATCTTCGGTTACTATAGCACTGCCAATTCCATCTCCAAGGGCTTCGGTCACTATAGTTCCTTCTACCCAATTACTTAAAGATCCATTTTTAGCAGAAAATAAAAGGGTAGCGTCGAATCCGTTTGGCCCACTATCAATGATGGTATTACTTAGCAGTGTATTATTGGTTTCAGATTCTCCTTCATCTAATTTGTAGTAGGCCCACAATCCAGCTGAAGTAGGTTCCACAACTTTATCCATATTTTCTTGAATTTCAGCTTGCGTTCTCGCGGTAGTCCAAATCCGAACTTCATCCATTGCTCCTCCATATATTGTCCGGTTTCTTTTCCCATTAAATCTGTTTGCTTCAGATCCATCACCTAAAAATCCCCAACGAGGCGGCTTTCCTCGTCCAATTAACCAACCTTGGTGGGCGTTTACATGTCTGGCATCCTCAACTCCATCTAGGTAAATAATTTTGTCTGTTCCATCCCAGACAGCTGCAACATGATGCCATCTCCCATCATTGAGGTTCCTTGTTGAACCAACGAGATCTCTCCAAGCATTCCCTCGTCTTGAAGAAAATCCCAGTCTTCCATCATTTCTCACAAAAACATTATAATATTCACTTCGATCAAAATCTATCAATGCCCAATTTGAGGTCCATTTTCCTCGATTATCAGTAGTTTTAAACCAACATTCTGCTGTGAATGAATTTAGTGGAGTATTATATGATTGTGGTAGAGCAATATAATCATTGCTTCCATCGAAGTGCATTCCAGTTCCTTGATTTATAACGCAAGCGGTATTGGGTCTAATTTGTGAGACAGCTAGGCTTGGATATATGGCATTGTCTCTGATTACATAATCTTTATCTACCGAACATCCCGTGATGGCACTGGTAACAGTAACTGTGTAGGTGTCACCTATTAAGCTGCTTGGTACATTTGTATTGGTCGCCGGTGTCACATCAGTTCCACCACTTGATACCCATGCAAAGGTGTAATTATCTTGAAGATCAGTTCCTGTGTATCCATCGACATCGGAAATAAAAACGGTTCCATTGTATGGATTACAACCTGTGTTATCTGTTAATTCGTCGATATCTATACTTGGATTGACGGAAATATCATCGATGATCACGTACTCCAGTTTAAAACAGCCAATATCATCATTGGTCACCCGGAGCGTATAAGTACCATTTACGAGATCTCCAAAAGAGGAGCCAACGCTGCCATCGGTAATAGTTTGTGCTGTACCAACGCGATCTGCCTCCAAGAAACTATTGTCAGTAGAACTAAAAAGTTCAAAAGTGTATGAACTGGGTTCATCTGAAGCCATCATCTTAGCAGTGATGTCGAAAACAGCTCCAGTACCTCTATCGGCACATCCTGCATCATGGACATAGGTAGTTTTTAAGAAGGGTATATCTTCCTTTTCTAATATCGTCAGTACTCTTTGCGTGGTGCCGCATGATGTATTTTGCTCATCAGCAATCACAGTATACGTTCCGGCATCAAGTCCAGTAAAAATACCTGATGTGGCCCCAGTCACATTGGCGCTTGGAGAAGAAGTGTCGTTACCTTCATAAAGGAAGTAATTATAAGACGTACCTGAGGAGGGATCCACCAGCCCTGTTAAGTCTATTGCTCCGTTACTCGCTGCACCTGCACAGCTGGTTTTGTGAATGGTAGCTGCTTCGATACCATCATTACAGGCTTCAAACACTTGTATCTCCACAATGTTTAAAGTGTTTCCATTAGGATTAGTACCTGATTTTTGAACACGTAAATAGCGACCTGAGGTCTCTGCTTCAATGGTAATTATACTTTCAAATGCATTAGAAGCCGAATTATTATAATCAGTTCCAATGTTATAGCTGTATGATGAATTCTGTTGCGCTGCATTAAATCCAGCCACATCACGCCCAAGAGGATCTCCATTTTCATCAGTGAAGGGTTCGGAAGATATCATGACCTGAACATTTTCTATTCTGCCTAGACAAGTACCACAGTGCATTGAGGGCCATATCAAGATATCAGAGATATTTGATACAGCTCCTAGATCGATTTCGACCCATTCATTTGTTTTTTCAACAGCATCTCCATCAATTGTATTACTTGTCCCAGAATGAAAATGACCAATTAATGTTCCATCATTCACTTTTGAGGGTGTATCCCCAGGTACATTGGATTGCGAGGACCCAGTTGCGGTGCCGGCTAATGCTAAATTTGTGGTACTCTCACATCTGTCAATGACATTATTATTATCAGTGTCCTCGTTGATTTGTGAGAAATTAAATGCAGGAAAAGAAATATTTTCTGGAACGGTGATCGTATCTGTTGCTGTACAGCCTGAGGCTATGTGGGTCACTTTAACTGTATGCAGTCTATCCATCAATCCAATCGCTACATTGTCTGTAGAGGACCCTGCAACTCCTACGCTGCCTAGTTTGCTGGCTACAAGAGTGTTATTAGCATTAAAAAACTCAAAAGAATGGGCAGATAGATCCCAGTCTGAAGAGCCATCTCCAAATCTAGCCGTAATTTGTCCATTTCCAGCACAGCTCGTGTTTTCATTATTTAGTATTAATTCAGGGGTAGGATAGTTATCTGGAGGACCAACTTCGGTTACCAGTTGCCTTGACTCACAGCCTGTTTCGGTATTTACCGCTACAACGGTGTAGGGTCCTGCAGGTATGCCAGTATAAGTATCACCAACTACACTGAGATCTTCGTTGTAGTCAGCTGTAGGCTTTGCTAAACGACCACTAGACCATCTAAAGCGGTAATTGTTTCCATCTGGTGGTATGCTCGCATCAAGCTGACCAGTATTGGGATCATCACAGCTCAAAACATTCGTTATTGTGATATTTGGTTGGTTAGGTAATGTTTGAGCTGTCGTGATATTAATATTGTCTTTGGTTTGACTACAGCCAGTGATGGTACTTACTCCTACAAGTTTATATGCTCCATCTGTTCGGTTTTTTAATTGAACACCTTTTCCAAGCGGCGTTACTCCTTCAGAGCTTAGATACCAAGTGAATTCATAATTAGTGGTTATTGAGCTGTCGACTCCAACTCCCGCTTGGGCAATTCCATTTGGATTTAAACAATCTGTTAGTGGAGCTGCTTCCCAGCCCGTAAGGCTAAAGCCAGCAATTTCCGTTTTACCTATTTCTACATCTAATGCATCAGAGAAACAATTTCCGGTTAGATATCTACCTCTAACTGTGTAAGTTCCTTCTGACATTCCAGTAAAGGTACTGCCCGTGTGAACAACAGAATTATTGGTAAAATTTGCTCCCTGTGATGCGACATCACCTGGATACCATAGGAATTCAAAACCAGAGCTCTCTGTATGTTGAGTATTGACGGCAGGAGAAAATCCTGTAACGGTAATGTTGTCTATTTCTGTATATTCTGCCACATCATTATTGGTGATTTCAACTTTTACTCTCAAAGTATTGCCACTTAATCCAGCTTGATTAATGTGCTGATAAGAAAAAGAG
Organism: Flammeovirgaceae bacterium; assembly: GCA_002691385.1. GTDB lineage: Bacteria > Bacteroidota > Bacteroidia > Cytophagales > Cyclobacteriaceae > UBA4465. The sequence goes on from NZHT01000049.1 coordinate 3,590, forward strand.
CCAATTAAAGAAGTTCCTGTAGAAATTTTAACATAAGCGTTATCATCAATTGAATAGTAGATTTCTACTTTATCTTGTCCTGCACCACTTACCTCTAATGTGTTATTGGAGTAGGTATCTACATCAATTTCAACGTCCGAATAAGAAGAGATATCAATCGATTTTGATACTATAATAACAGCATTGGTACCATTGTTGACGATGAATGTTTTTCCACTTGTTTGCCTGCCAGCTCCCACTCCCCAACGATCAGTTATTGCGCTAATATTACCTCCTGATGCAGACCAGTTGCCTGAAGGGTCAGACAAGTTTCCTGAATTCAAATTACTGATGCTGTTGCCTTCGAAATCTTCATTATAGATGGTTTCAGTTGACCCGCCTATGGATCCATCATAGTAAACTTGAACTTCGCCATTATCAGGTTTTGTATCATCACATTTATTATTATCGGATATCTTGATTATTGTAAGAGCTGATTCTATAGTTGTGTCTGGTGATAGCTGAAAAGTTGAGTAATCTACATTTAACGATGCTGCATTATTTGAAACATCACATTCTGGTATAAGGGAAGCAGCATAGGAGATAGGAGGAATGGCTCCACTCTCGTTAATAACAGCAAATAAATTTTCACTATCCCAGTCAAAATTATTGACGCCAAGACCAGTTATGGTCCTTGTGAATGTAGCACTTTCATTTTTAGCCATTGATGAGATTTGAACAGTACTAGTGTTTAATTTTGTAGCGCTTGCGTCTGTGGGATCATTTGAATAAAAAGTAACAGGTAAAATACCGCTGACTGTCAAGTCACCTTCATTTGTGATAGTAAAAGTCAAGTCTAGGTCTGTATCAGGACATCCTGCGGTGGTAGCGCTGAGACTACCTATAGTTAAATCTGGAAGAACAAAAGAGGGACATCCGTCAGTTCCTCTCAAGGGTGCTTGACTCATAAACATATTGAGTGGCTTATTTTGAGCACCAGTTATTCCGTCATAACAATCAGTGCTGGCGGTGGAGAGTAAATTTTGACTGGTAGGAACAGATAAGTCATCACTTATATTAACATTTAAATAAGCATGTTGATTCCACACTCCACGAGTTGGCTGCCATTGAGATCCACTGGAAGCGCCGTATACCCTGATATTTCCTAAGGGAGTGTTTACAGTTTCTAAATCGTTATCCGTTGCATCTATAGTATTATCTGCAAGGCAAGAGAAACAAATTTCTGCTTGCCCATCATTATTGATGTCAGCCACAATAGGATACTCTTCCATAGTAAAGGATTTACAAGGGGCTTCTAAAATTGTTTGTGCTGTAGTGCCAAGGTCTCTAAAAGTTTTGAAGAATTCACGATCTCTGAAGAGGATTTCTGATTCACCATCTCCATTAAAATCATATAAAGTTACCCCACCGTAACCAGTTCCATTTCCTTCTGTGACCGCAAAAACCCATTGTAGTTGTAAATTTTCATCGAGGTTGTAGAGTGAATTACCGCTGACAAATAAGGCATTCATTTCACCATCTCCATCGGTATCTCCTACAGCAATCCTACCAGTGCCTCTAGTATGATTATTTGTAGGTTTGAACACATCGACCAAGCTATCAGTAGGATCCCAAAGAAACACGGCGGTCGCATCTGTGCCACTACTTCCTAGGGCTCCGGGAAATATTAAATCTATGTCTCCATCAAGATCATAATCAGCTGCTGAAATCATTACTCTGGATTCAATGATTCCTGCATTACTCCATGTTTTAACATAATAATCTCCTACAATACTTCCATCTTCATTAATTACACCATTTAAATCTTGTAACAGAGTGACGTTCCCTGAGTTTACAGACCATATTTTTCCTCCTGTGATGAGTTCTAAATTAGCATCACCCAAAACATCTAAAGCAAGAGATCCATGTCCAATTGTCAGCGGCCAATCATCTTCAGTACCTTGGGCATACATTGTACCATTCGGATTTAATATGACATTAGCAAAATAAATACGAGCTGTGCCATCCCCAAAATCTGCAATTCCTACCGTTCCTGGAAATTTATTGGATCCTGTAATAGTTTCGATATCAATTTTCCAGGACTCTTCCATAATTGAACCATTATAGCTCCAAAGACTTAATTTGTGATCAGGAATTGCAAGTGATCCCTCATAGCCCGCAACAACGATGCTGGCATGCGACCCCACACCAAGATTTGCTATGGCAACTGTATTGTATGGAGTGAATCCTAGGTCAATGGCTGCACTGGATGCAATGGCATCATAGTTACTGAAACCCGTACCATCACCAACCCCATCTAGGATATTTAAAGTACCATTCTCCTTGTTAGTGACGATGACCTCTGGAATACCGTCGTTATCTAAGTCCGCTACAGTGGGTTGACCATGACTGTTGGCTGTTTGCGAAGCTGAAGACCAAGTCAGACTGAGATCATCTATTGAGAGGTCATTCGCATCTCCCTGGCAGATATCTTGAGCTATGGCCTGGAAGTCAAATAATAAAATAAAAATGAATAATAAATAACGTGAAAAGTATTTCGCGTATCTAGTTTTTTGCTCGGTAATGGTCATTAAAGGCAAATGTAAATTACTTTAAAAGAACTCACTAAATGTAAGGGCATTATTATTTTATATATTCAGGTCAGATAAGGTAGGTAACCCATTAAATGATTTTTCTAAAAATTAATTTTACTTAAAATAGAATATGTAAAAATAATAATTTTAGCGGAATTTTAAACAGGTTTTTTATTGGTATTTGTAGGGGGTAAATTAGTAGAATCCTATTGTAATTATCTTGCAAGAAGAATGGCACCAGTAGGTTGAAAGATAGGTGTAGCATCGCAAGAAATCGTATAATAATAGATGCCTTCCGGGGCTTCACTACTACTGTAGGTATTTCCATCCCAAATGCAATCATCAACAAATTCACTACCTGACCAAATTTCTTTGCCCATTTCATTAAAAATATAAATGGTACAATCGATCATATCGGCTGCATTACGAATTTCCCAGCAATCAAATCCAAAACCATCTCCATTGGGCGAAAAACTTTTCCTAGGAGCAACATAATCAATTAATAAATTTACAGTTACAGTCTCATTGCAATTATTAGCATCAGAGGCAGTCAAACTAATCAAGTCATTTATCGTTTTGGGGTAAATTTTAACATCAATACCGTTAGAATCACTAACAATATCGGTTGGTCCCCATAAATAATTTGAACCGCCTGTGGCCGTTAGGGGGATAGCTGTTAAAAATCCAGTTGGTTCAGGAACAGTCAGTGTACCATCGACAATATCACCTAAACTGGAGGTGATAGCGACATTTGAATCATAATAGTTATTAATGCTTATCGAAGAAGTGTCTGAACAACCAGCTGAATCCGTCCATTTCACGGTATAAACTTTTGGATTAGTATCAGTGGAACGGTCGATTTTTCCGTAAGTGTTATAATTTGTACTGCTGTCACTCCAAAGATAACTAGCAAGATCATTGGGTAATTCCAAAAGAAGACTGTCACTGGGACATTTTTCAATGCCATTAGGTGCATCGATGTTAAAAGTTGGAACGGTTGTTACCTGAACTGATTTTGTGATCGAACTCTCACAATTGATTATTTCCTGGTAACCAGTAGTTAATTTTACTTCATAAGCACCAGCCTGAGAAAAACTTAAGGTATCTGTTGTGGTTAAACTGGTACTATCAGTTTTTGTGCCTGCACTATTAGTAAAACTCCAAGAATAAGTATTCGTAAAGGCAGTATTAGTACTATCAACAGTAGCTTCAAATATTCGATTTAAATCTACACAGGTTGTTGAGACGCCATCTATAGTAAATGTAGGTTTGGCGATTTGCGTAACAGAATAGGATGTACCTGTAGCCACACAACTGGTTGCTGTTTCTGTAGTTGATACAGAGTAAGTTCCTGTAGTATTCGCTTGATAGGTTCCTCCTGTCGCTCCACTAATAGGAGTACCATTTAGGTTCCATTGGTAGGTAAAACCGTCATAAGTAGATATGGCTAGTTCAGTGGTAAGGCCTTCGCAAAAATTATCACTTCCATTATTTACAATTGTACTAGGAGGACCTAAGTCGATCTCTATTATTTTGCTTGTTGTTTGTCCATTACAACCACCCGTATTGGCTATGGTTAAAGAGTAAGTACCGGCCAGCAAAGAATTGGCATTTTCAAAGCTCGGCGCAGCATCTGTAGAACTAAAATCATTTGGACCACTCCAAATATAATTATCGGCAACAAGGCTGGAGCTTAAAACAAAATCACTCCCTAGACAAACAGTACTAGGCGTTACAACAATATCTGGTGTCCCCGGATCTCCAGAATTACTACTATTTACACTAACAACTTCCGAAAGTTCACTGCAGGCACTGATTGCGGCGGTAACCCTTACCTGAAGGTTTCCATTATATCCACTAATATCTAGGCTGTTTGAAGTGGAGCTGGCATCGGCGGAAAAAGTAGTGCCATTATCAGTACTTACCTCCCAATTAAATACAGTACCTGTGGCTGGGCTTGCCGTAACAAAAAATTCCACACCCGTACAGTAGCTCGAGGTTATAGGATTTATCACAGGGGTCAAGCAACCAGAATTACTGGCAATTGATATTTCACTCAAGGTACCAATAGAGCTTTTGGAAACAACGGCAATATCTGGCTTCCCATCCATATTTAGATCTCCTATCTCGAGATTTCTATTATTTATAAGACCCATATCTAAGCTTTGCTTTTCAAAGGTAAACGATCCTTCAGCCGCTGATGAATTAAAAAAGAGGTCAATATTAGTTTCACCTGCTTCCAGGATTCCCATGGCAATATCGATTTTACCATCTCCGTTAATATCACCAGCAGAGAGACCAAAAGGGAATAGTTTAGATTCAAACTCTAATCGATTACCAATAACTATATCTGATCCAGACTCTGTCGTATTATTTGGGAATATGATGAGTTCACCGTGATTAGTGGTTCCATCTGAAGCAATTATCTCCATAAAACCGTCATTATCTAAATCTGCTATTTCAATGGCTTGAATTTGATCTGCTTCTGTTGAAATTAAGCGTAGGCCGGTATTAAAATTGATTGCATCTGCAGTGCTAATATTATCAAAATAGAATACGTCAGACTTACCAAAAGAGCTTACTATAACTTCTGGTAAATCATCGTTATTGAGATCTGCAATTTTTAATCCTCGAGCAGCCTCTCCTTCTGCTAATTCATTAAACTTTAGAAGGATGGGATTCTCAAAACTTAGCGCACCTTCTGTACTTGTATTTTTGAATACATCAATGTCATTGTATTGGTCGTTAGAAATCACAAGATCCAGTTTTCCGTCTTGATTTAAATCATCAATTGCAATTTCAGCTGGTGGTCGAATCAAGGTATCTCTTCTATTTAATATGAGTTCAAGGATATTATCAGTATCAAAACCAATATTTCCAGGCGTAGAGGTATTTAAATAAACTTCAACATTTCTTGCTTCGGATCCCTCAGCACTTTGCGTAACAACCAGATCGGGTTTACCATCTCCATCAAGATCTCCACAATCTACGTGAAAAGCAGGTTGTGCTCCTAGACTCAGTGCTTTTGTGAAAGAGGGTGTAGTTCCAGGAGTGTTTGTTGTATTAAGGTAAACGACCCGACTGGCAAAGGCAGCATCTAGGTTTTCTTTTGAGGCGATTACAAAGTCATTTTTTCCATCATCATCGAAATCACAAAGACAGAAATCATAAATGTATTGTTCCCCTACAGCTATGTTACTGATTGCATTGAAAGGGTAATTAGTTGTTGCTGATATATTGCCTCCCCAATTTGGGAGAAAATATGAAGATGACACAGCGACACCATTACTATTATGAACCGATACTGGACCATAACTCGCAGCAGAAGGTACTTCTACTTCTATGAGTCCGTCAGAATTGGATATAATGTTCCCTTTAGCAGTGCCAAAAAAGACTTCACTTCCATTAAGGGAAGAGCCTGAAATGGTAACAATTTCAGTTGGAGTAGCAGTAAGTGGGCTAACTGAACTGATATAGGGTACAGTTTGTCCAAAACTATGGCTGAATGCCAATAAAAATAAACCAAAAACACTGAATATTTTCATCATTGGCTATTCACTTTAAGTATTTTAATCCAGATTTCATCCATATTTTTCTTTTTGTTTTCTCTAAGCAACTTGGATTTCACTTTTGTTAGGCTATCTGATCTGTAAATAACAACATAATAGTACCCTTTTTCACTAACAAAACCGACTAGTGTTTCATGATAACCTTTTAAAAATAATTGATCACTAAATTGATTTGCATTTTCATAAAACTCAAACACCCCTGCAATGAGATAAACACCTTCAGGAAGTTCTAATAAATGATTTCCTTTGACGACTTCCTCAACTTCCGGTATTATTTCCTCAGGCACTATTTCTTCAGGTACTATTTCTTCAGTTATCTTTTCAGCAGATTCTTCTTGAGTTTCTGGTATGCTTGTGGCTCGATCAATAATTGAATCTATTGCCTCCTTGCTCATTGTGGGTTCCCAGATGACTAAAGAGTCTGAATCGCCTTGTTCGTTTATTTTGATATATTGCACACCAATTTCAGTAATACCCTCTGAATTCGTACGAGTTTCCTTTGTTTTATCGCCAATCATTTCCCATGATTCATTGGCAGGAACCCAAGTGATTGCCTCCTCAACAGTGCCATCTTTTGAAGTATGTTCTACAATTATTGCTTTCTGCTCTTCACCACTTTCGGAAGTTACAAGAATCTCTCCACGAGTATCATCTAGTTTCCACGGGCTATCTAATTCTAAAGTGTCTGTTGGCTCAATGGTTACTGTATCAACTTTTTCTTCTTCTTCTTCTTCTTTTTCTGGCCTTTTAGAATTAATAAATGATGAGGTATGCTTAGCATGAGGTTTTCTTTTACCTAGGTGGATACCCAAATGAATTTCATGAGAGGGACCTAAATCATTCATTATATTTAAATTACCGGTTTCATAGCTGTAACCTAGACCAAATCGCCCTTTCAACTTGACACCTGCTGTTCCAATTATGTTCATATCTTCTCTGTAAGTACCACTGACCCAAATGACGTGAAAAAGGTGAAGAAGTAGTGTTCCTTCGAGTTGACTCGTACCAAAATGATTATATCTATAAACTAGATGAGGCTCAATAGCGATGTTATCTGAAATGTGACCACGAAAATAAGTTTGTAGCATTAGGTTATCGAGTGGCTTTACTCTTATTGGATTTCCAACATCATTATCCATAAATTTATCATAGCTAATTAAGTTGGGTATAGAAAAACCAAAATTAAAGTGACCAGCATGGTATGTTAATCCAAAATCAGCTAATGCAAAGGTGCTATTATCAGCGATACTGGCAAAGGCAGGATCAAAAGGGTCATCTAATTCTCCGAAATTCAATATTTGACTACCTCCTCCAAAGGACAAACCGAATCTTAAATTATGTTTTAAATCCAAGGTCATCAGATAAGAAACGGATACTTTTCCAGCGGTAGTACTTAATAAACCACCTTGCTCAATATTGTAACCTGAAAATCCGATACCGATGCCACCTGGTAATGGCGCATGAAAGCTCCCATGCATAGTAGTGGGAGCACCAGCTATACCCGACCATTGCTGTTGATATAAGCCATAAAATACGGAATGACCCTCAACACCTGCATAAGCAGGATTGTATAGGTAAGGGTTCATATAAAACTGATTAAAAACGATTGGCTGTTGAGCGAAAGCTGAAAAAGAACAAAGTACTAAAATCAGTAAATGTATTTTTTTCATATGAGCTCGTAATTCTTTTAACTTTTAGTTTACCGTTTTCCAAAAGTGGGTAATTTTTGCTAGAATTAAAAGTGAAAATTATCAAATAAGATTCAAATGACTATTCCCATTTTTTTTTTTTGTTTGAGAACATTAAATTAAATTTTTTTAAACGGAAAAATATATATTTTTCGTAGATTTGCCATCCGAATTAATATAAATGAAAATCCGTCACTTCCACTTCATTTTTTTATTTTGTTTTGCTGCCAATGTTGTGCAAGCGCAATATTGGATGGGCTTTAAAGCTGGTCCTTCCTTCATCACGCATGATTACCGATACCAAACTTATACAGATAGTTTCAATATAGATAATGGATATAATTTTCATTTAGGCCTGATCATGACTTATGTTGCTTCAAAAAGATTTGCTGTAACCACTGAATTAAATTACGAACGACGATCAAGAACCTTGTCTAGTGTACCGAATATAGTTGATTCTGCTTCAAGTATTTTCAATACACATTATTTAACAAGTCCTATTCTCTTACAAGTTAATTTTCCGGGTTCACCGCAATCATTTTACGTCAGTGCCGGAATTAAATTGAACTATTGGTTGGCAGGTACTGGGACTATGTATACAACTGATATTGGCAATAACACAGGGGGTGCTGCCATAGATTACACGGTTGTATTTAATGAATCTAATCCTTCTCAAAATCAAAAATCAATTGTAGACGCCAATAGGTTGCAATATGGCTTATCTGCTGGTGCCGGATTTTATTTAGATGTATTTCGAGGAGATCGGATGCTCTTTGATTTTAGATATAATTTCACGCATTCTAATTTGGGTTTTAATGGTGTAAGTAGTGATTTTGAAAATATGCTGTCTTATTACGAGAATTTTGAGTATCGAAATCATTCCATAACAGTTTCAGTAGGATATCTGCTTTATTACGATTCTCAGCTCAAAAGAAAAGGCAGTAGTTCAATAAAAGGTAAAAAGAGCAAAAAGAGAAAGTAATTTTTTCTTTTTATTTCCATTATAATTGTATTAGAAATCGCATCTTATTAAATGTATTTATACATCATTTAAATATGATTATTATAAGGATTTCATCATTTTACTGAGTTATTAATTATTTAAAACTGTGTTAAAAACATTCCTAAGATTTTTGGGGGCGGTTGATGGTGAAGATAGGCAAATGTGGTTTTTGCTTGGGGTCGGCGCATTTATGGGATTCTTTCTTGCGAGTTATCAAGTAGGTACAGAATCTTTATTTATTCAAACTTTAGGGGAGCAATATCTCGCTGAGTCTTTTTTTGTGACGGGAGCTTTGGGTATTCTTTCTTCGGCCATTTACGTATATCTACAAGAAAGAATCAGATTTTCCCGGTTAGTCATAGGGAACGCTGCGGTAATTACATTGTTTGTATGTGGTCTAAGGCTCGCTTTTGAGTTTGTTGAGTTGGGAGACAAGGAGTCGGGATTTTCTTTGCTACCTTTTTTACTTTTTGTTATGATGGGTCCAATGACCTCCACTTTGCTTTTAGGTTTTTGGGGACTTTTTGGAAGAATTTTTGATACCCGACAAACAAAAAGATTGATTGGAAGTATAGACACAGGTCAATTAGTGGCTACTATTGTTGCCTTTTTCTCAATACCTCTCTTGATAGAACTCCCTTTTATAGATGATACTTATGATTTAATTTTTTTATCATCTCTTGCGATGATTTTCATACTATGGCTGACTGTATTAATCTGTAAAAATTACAATGTAGATCTCATTGACTCATTGAAAAAAGATCAAAAAGTTGAAAATACAGGTTATTTAGGTATTTTCAAGAATGATTATACCCGTTTGTTATCTATTTTCATAATCTGCTCTATGGGTGCTGCAATTTTTGTAGAATACAGTTTTTTAGCAACCATAGAAATTTATCATCCGGAAGAAGATAAATTAAATAGATTTTTGTCTTTTTTTAATGGAACAGTGATCATCATGAGTTTCATTATTCAAACTTTTATCAATGATATTATTCTTAATCGGTTTGGCTTGAAAGTGGCCTTGATGACTATGCCAATTATTCTGATAATATTCATGATAGGGGGTCTTATTTCAGGTCATTTTTTTGGCTATGAGATACTCAATGAAGATTTTTTATTTTTCTTTATGTTTATTATAAGTGGTAAGGCATTCACAGCTTCATTGAGGGATGCCTTGGAATCACCCGCTTTTAAGTTGTTTTTCTTGCCATTCAACCTAACTGTTAGATTTAATATTCAAAATAAGGTAGAAGGTGTTATTGGGCAATTGGCTACTTTTTTGGCTGGGGCATTGCAAATCCTGATAGCGTCTTTGGTTTTTATTAAGTTGATTCATTTTATTTATTTAATCATAGCGATTGCCATCGGTGTTATTTATTTGTCTGCAAAGTTGTATAATCAATACCAGATTAAACTAAAGGAAACATTGATATATCAAAGAGATCTTTTAGCAGACAAGGGGAAAATAAATGAATTTAGTCCCTTAAGAGTATTGAACAATGAGCTGAAAAGTGAAAATGAAATAAGGGTACTCAATGCACTTCGATTGTATGAAAAGCTAGATCTAATTAGATTGCCTTTAGTTCTTTTAGATCAGTTGTCTTCATCCAGTGTGAAGGTTAAAAGTTATGCTTATTCAAAGTTATCTGAAATCAAAGCCTTTGAAACTTTAGAAATCATAAAGCAAGAATCTATAAAGGAACAAAATGAATCATTACTCATTTTGGCTAGAAAAACGATTGCAGTTTTAGAGGAATTCCAGACTTATGAGCTAACCGATGAGTCCATAAGACGTTATACACGGTCAACCAGACAGCAAGATAGAGTTTATGGAGCAAGGTTATTGGTTAAATTAACTGAAGATAAGCATCTACCTTATTTAGCAGAGTTATTAAGAGATATTATTCCCGAAGTACGCACTGCAGCCCTTATAACTGCTGGAAAGTTGCAACGTCCTGAAATGTTTGCGGTGATTCTCGATCACCTGCATATTCCAAGCTATAGTAATACAGCTATGTCTGCCTTAATGTATTTGGGTGATCGGATATTTCATGCTGCGGATGCTGCTTTTTTTAAAACGGGCCAGCATACGGCTACAATGGTTAGAGTGGTGCAATTGTTTGGAATTATTGGAGGAAAACAAGCTAAAGAATTACTTTGGAAAAAAATTGAATTTCCCAATAAGCAAGTTGTTTCCGAGTTGCTAAAATCTTTAAATGCATTGGGTTTTGAATCTAAAGATTTTCAGTCAGCTCGGATTAAATTGATAATTGAAAACCTTTTAGGTGATATCGCTTGGAATATAAA
>NZHT01000050.1 GCA_002691385.1 Flammeovirgaceae bacterium
AGGCTGGAATCAATCTCCTTACAGGTCTTTCATTAAAATTCTAATGATTAAAAGACAAATTCAAATTTTAAATAAGCCCTAATCTCAATAATAGCGTACACTTTTTTTTATTTAATATCTAATATTAGTTTCCCCATTTTCTCTCCTGTAAATAAGCGGCAAAAAGTTTCATAAAAATTTTCAATGCCTACATAAATATCTTCTCGTGATTTCAGCTTATCCTCTTTCATCCATTGAGCCAACTGTAAAACGGCCTGAGGATATCTTTTGGCATAATCGAAAACTACCATTCCTTCCATTTTAGCACGATTGACTAGTAAAGACAAGTAATTAGAGGGCCCCTCAATGACTTTTTTATTATACTGGGAAATGGCCCCACAAATCACAATTCGGGCATGCTTATTAATTCTGGTAAGTACAGTATCTAGAGTATTACCACCCACATTATCAAAATAAACATCTATCCCTTCAGGACATGCCTTTTTTAAATCTTTTCTAAGGTTACCTAACTTGTAATTAATGGCCTCATCAAACCCCAAATCTTCTTTTAAGTAATGACATTTTTCTTCACCCCCTGAAATTCCAATGACTCGACAACCTTTTATCTTTGCTATTTGACCTACTAAAGCTCCTACTGCTCCCGCGGCTCCCGATACAACTACAGTTTCCCCTGATTTAATTTTACCTACCTCTAAAATCCCAAAGTAAGCGGTCATTCCCGGCATTCCCAAAGTACTCATATGTACCTTTGGATTGGCTAACTCTGTATTAATTTTATAGAATCCTTCCCCATCGGTGAGGGTGAATTGTTGAACTCCCCCCCATCCTGAAAGCATATCTCCTTCTTTAAATTTTGGATGATTAACTGCCTTCACCACTTCACCCACCGTCCCTGCCCTCATAACATCGCCCAATTCTACCGCCTCAATATAAGATCTGGATGCATTGATCCAGCCTCTCATCGCTGGATCCAGGCTAACCAAATGTTGGCGGATCAATAGTTGCCCTTCCTCAAGTTCAGGCATACGCTCCTCAGTAAACGCCCAAGTATCTTCTGTGGGAAAATCAATAGGTCTTTTAATTAATAATAATTTTTTATTCATGTTTATTTATGATTGAAAAAAAAGCCATTGAAGGCCATTAGAAAAGATTAAACAATGCCAATTTAACAATTTTGACAAAATGAAATTTAGTTCTTTTGTAAATTTTGGCTCAAGGGAAGTCACCTTTTTAAATTAGACAAAACCTTCAATGACTAATTGTTCCTTAATATAGATAATATTATCTTTAGTGAACTACTGATTCGAAAGTCATTCAAGGTTAGAAATTTATTTATCAGACCTTACTTTCCAGAAAATATTGATGAAATTAGAGAAATAGTCGAACACTTTCTAGAATTCAATAACAACATCCCTTGAAAAAATAGGATGTTAATATAAATTTTATGCTAATTATAAAGCTTGAAAAAACAGAGAATCTAAATTATAATCATTCATTTGAAATAATAAAATTAAGAAAAATAATATGACAAAATTAGACGGACAAGTGGCAATCATTACGGGAGGCGCACGAGGAATTGGTGAAGGTGCCTCTGAGGTTTTTTGCCAAGCAGGTGCCAAAGTGGTCATATGGGATGTGCTTGATGGTCAGTTCACTGCAGCTAGAATTGCTAAAAAAGGTGGCGAAATCTTCTTTCAAAAAGTAGACATTACCCAGCGAAATCAAGTAGAAAGTGCAGTAGCTGAGATCATGACTAAATACGGTCGCATTGATATTCTGATCAATAATGCAGGAATCATCCGAGATAAGTCTTTCTTAAAAATGACAGATGAGGAATGGCATAATGTGTTAAATGTCAACCTCACAGGTGCATTCAATACTTGCAAAGTAGTGATTCCTATCATGCGAGAAGCAAAATATGGTAGAATCATCAATACCTCCTCCATCAATGGTACGATGGGGGCTTTTGGACAAACGAATTACGCTGCAACCAAAGCGGGCATTGTTGGCTTTACCAAGTCTTTGGCAAGAGAAACTGGAAAATATGGAATTACCGTAAATGCTGTTGCCCCAGGGTTTATCAAGTCTGAAATGTCAGACAGTATGCCGAAGGAGGTGATCGATGCCGGTATTGCCATGATTCCCGTTGGGCGAATCGGGACAGCTCATGATATTGGGCATGCTTATCTGTTTCTAGCCTCGAAAGAAGCGGGATTCGTTTCTGCCTTCACCCTGCATGTCAACGGAGGTGCTTTAGCTATTTAAAAAAAAGAATTATGCCTATCAAAGAAAAATTTGAAATAAAAGGAAAAGTCGCTCTCATTACTGGCGCAAGTAAAGGGATTGGAGCCGCCATTGGTTTAGCATTAGCCGAGCACGGTGCAAAAGTCGTGATCAGCAGTCGAAAAAAAGAAGGTATTGACCATACCGTGAACAGACTTACTAAAGCAGGTTTAAATGCCCACGGCATCGTATGCAATGTAGGGGATGAAACACAACTCAACATGCTGGTTGACGAAACTGTTAGCCACTTCGGCGGCATCGATATATTAGTTAACAATGCGGCCACAAATCCAGTTTATGGCCCTGTTGATCAAGCAGATAGTGAAGTCTTTGACAAAATCATGAACATTAACTTAAAAGCTTGTTTTTTACTAAGTAACCGGTGCCGACCGTCCATGATTGAAAGAGGGGGTGGGTCCATCATCAATATTTCATCTGTAGAAGGAGTTAAACCAAGCAGAGGCCTGGGACTTTATAGTATAAGTAAGGCGGGATTGATTATGCTCACCAAAACACAAGCTAAAGAATGGGGCAAGCAAGGAATTCGGAGCAATGTTATTTGTCCTGGCCTAATTAAAACAAAATTCAGTAAAGCCTTGTGGTCAGATGAAAAAAACTTGGCTCGTTTTACCAAACATTTAGCTTTGAATCGTATGGCCGATCCTGATGAAATTGCAGGACTTGCTCTCTTTCTCGCTTCGAACGCATCTAGTTATTGTACCGGCTCAACCTTTACTGCAGATGGCGGGTTTCTAATCGCAGGATAAACTTAGAATTATGACAGATAAACCCTACGCAACCTCATTCAATCATTTAACAGATCTGAAAGATTCAATCGGTAAAGAATTGGGACTTACCAAATGGAATGTAATTACCCAAGAGAAGATTAATACATTTGCTGAACTCACTGGTGATAACCAGTGGATTCATATTGATGAAAAAAAGTCTAATAAATTTTCCCCTTATGGTCAAACGGTTGCACATGGCTTTCTGGTGCTTTCTTTCGCCTCCAAATTTACTTTTGAAACTTACCGTATAAATGACGTATCCATGTGTATTAATTATGGCTTAGATAAAGTGAGATTTCCTCACCCAATGCTTTCTGGCAGTAAGGTGCGCGGCCGTTTGTTTTTGATGGAATTTATCGATTTTGAAGGCGGGGCTCGCTACAAACTGAAAGTGATCTTTGAATGTGAAGGGACTGAAAAGCCAGTTTGTATAGCCGAATTTATAGCACAAGCCTATATTAAAAAAGATGACTGACCAATTAAAGATATCTTAGCAAAAGTTCAGACTATTGGGTAAATTCAATTGATCCATATGAAAGGCCTTCAACTCAGTCTCAATCACCTTCCTTATAATCTAACCCGAGAAAAAAATATCGATCAATTTAAATTAATTAATAGGCAGAATAATGAGAAATCTAATCTTTTATCATGTCTATGGGCTGTTAAAAATTGCTATGATCATCCAGCAAACATATTATATATTTCAGAAATTGCTTATCCAAAATCCTCGATTCGCTTCTTTACCGACCGCAATAAAAGAAATCAAGCTCATAGCTAAGCAAGCCATCAAGAAAAATAAAACGGACAACCTAATTTAATTAAAACAGGAATAGTTTGTAAATGAGTGAATGAATAAATATTGATAGGAGTCGACCCTTTAGCAACTTGAATGCACTGTTATGCACGCACTGCAGAAGCCATCCGTGCTTTTTTATTTAGATCTTGATGTATGACTATCCCTTTAAACCCAAGATGACTCAATAAGGTCTGGATTTGATAGGCAAAATCTTCGTGAATTTCAAAATAGAGTTTCCCCTGCTTTTTCAATGATTTCAGGGCATAACTAGCAATAGCATCATAAAAAATTAAAGGATGATCGTCGGCAACAAAAAGAGCCAATTCAGGCTCATGATCGACTACATGCCCTGCCATCAAGGACTTTTCAGAGCTTGGTATGTAGGGTGGATTACTAATAATTACGTGATATTGATCCATATCTGGGTCCTTATTCAAGATATCTAAACATGCAAAATTAACGTTTAAATTAAGTTGATTTGCATTAATCTTAGCTATTTCCAGAGCCTGTGGAGAAAGATCCCAACCTGTTAATTCCCATTTAGGTCTTTGTGCATGCAAAGCCAGAGCTATGTTCCCTGAACCGGTACCGATATCTAAAGTATTTTTATATCCATGGTCGTTCTCCTTTAAGATCAATGCCACCAACTCTTCTGTTTCTTGCCTTGGAATAAGTACATCGGGATTGACAAAAAATGAAAGCCCAAAAAAGGGAGCATTATTCAATATGTATTGTACCGGTTCACCTTTTAATAAGCGCTTTAAGATAGGAGCCAACTGCTCCTCTAATTGAGAAACTGATTTATTTAAAAAAATATCTATCCTAGAAATCTCAAAAAGATGATCAAATACAATTTCCGCAATCTTTTTTGATTCTTCTAGCCTCCATTTAGCTTCTAGTTTACGAACAAATTGGTCGTACAATACCTTACTCGAAAGACTCATACAAAGTAAAACTAATTCAGTCCATCAGAATTAAATAACATTTCACAGAGAAGATAGATTTCTACTGATCAATATTGTTTGTTAATTTGCAGTATGTCCGACAGCGATGTGCTTTTTATGAAGAGAGCTTTTGAACTTGCTCTTTTAGGGACGGGTAAAGTGGCTCCCAACCCATTGGTAGGCTGTGTCATCGTGAAAAATGGTAAAATCATCGGAGAGGGATTTCATCAAGCCTTTGGCTTAGCCCATGCAGAGGTCAATGCCATAAGTAATGCGATGAATGAGGTGGAAGGTGCCACTGTATATGTCACATTAGAGCCTTGTGCACATTATGGTAAAACACCCCCTTGCGCAGATTTGCTCATTGCTGAAAAAGTGGCCAAAGTTGTCGTGGCTTCCCAAGATCCGTTTGAGGCTGTTAATGGTGCAGGCATAAAACGCCTCAAAGCTGCGGGGATCCAAGTCGAATTAGGCTTTATGCAAAAAGAGGAACATCACATAAATCGCAGATTTTTGACTTCTATATCAAAAGGCAGACCCTACATTATTTTAAAATGGGCACAAACAAAAGATCATTTTGTTGCCAAAACTGATTTTAGTTCCAAATGGATCAGTAATTCCCTATCCCGACAACTTGTACACAAATGGCGGAGTGAGGAAATGGGTATCCTCGTCGGCTTCAATGCGGCCAAACATGATAATCCCAAATTAACGAGCCGAGATTGGCACGGACCTAATCCCACCAGAATCGTGATAGATCCACTAAATGTATTGGATGAAACACTTCATCTTTTCGATGACGCTCAAAAAACCCTTGTATTCACTCAATCCCCAAAAAAGAATAGGAAAAACATCGTCTACCATACATTGGACTCAGCTAACCCCATTACAAACATTTTAGATCAACTCCATCAATTAAATATGCAATCCCTTCTTGTGGAGGGGGGAACTAATACGATAGAAAAATTTCTCAATTTAAACCTATGGGATGAAGCTCGTGTTTTTACCAGTCCTCGAAAATTTTATAAAGGTATTCAAGCACCGAAAATTGAAGCTCTACCTCATCACCAAACTCAGGTTTCAAATGACACTTTAGCTACCTACTACAATGAACATAACTAAAAACAATATCGAAGAAAAATTTGATCACTTCACATCATATTGGACTCCACACGTAATCGCAGAACTTAATGGTCAGGCAGTTAAAATCGCTAAAATCAAGGGCAATTTTATTTGGCACAAACATAACGATGAAGACGAGATGTTTTGGGTAATAAAAGGATCTATGAAAATGGAACTTCGTAACCAAACCATGATATTAAATGAAGGAGATTTCACGGTCATACCCAAAGGCGTCGAACACAAACCATCGGCAGAAAATGAAACTCACATATTGATGTTTGAACCCAAAGAAACACTCAATACAGGATCTGAAAAAAGCCCACTGACTGTAAAAAATCCTCAAACAATATAATTATGTATGAAGAAATAATTTTAGATAAATCCAAATCGAAGGAAGAAATATATCAAACCATATTCCCTCAGTTGAAAGCCTTGATGAAAGATGAATCTGATCTCATAGCCAATATGGCGAACATGGCCGCCGTTTTGAAAATGTCTTTTGATTTCTTTTGGGTAGGTTTTTATCTTGTCAAAAATGAAGCCTTAGTGCTCGGCCCTTTTCAAGGTCCCATAGCCTGTACCCGAATTCCACTGGGAAAGGGTGTTTGTGGACGTAGTTGGGAGCAAAAAACTACCTTCATCGTTCCAGATGTTGCATTATTCCAAGGTCATATTGCTTGCAGTAGTGATTCGAAATCTGAAATTGTGATCCCAAAAATAAAAAAGGATAATGTACTTTTCGTGCTTGATATAGACAGCAATATATTAAATTCTTTCGATGACATAGATGCGTATTATTTAAGTAAATTCATCGCATTGTTCTAGAACCTTGAGTCTATTACTCTAGATGATACTCGAACCCAATAATAATTGCCTATTAGTCAGAGAATTAAAAATCAACTCTCAAAAAAATGTGTTATAAAATAGAAGTTTCTGTATTACTTTGTGTTATACGAAAACACTTTTAATCTATGAATTAAACCATTAAAAAAGCTTCTATAATTGACAAAATTCCATTCTCACTTTTTAAATCCAACAAATGAATATCATAATCAAGTTTATACTTGTAAGTTTGTTAATTCTCTCTTCCAACAGTTGCAAACAAAAAGAAACATCATTAAAAAATTCTAAAGTAAAGCAGTACACTAAATTCATTTCAGAAATGAAATCAAAGGGATTTACTACTGGAAATATTTTAATTTACGAAAACTCAGAAATTGTTTTTCAAAGATCACATGGTTTAAGGTCTATTGACCCAATAGATTCTTTATCCTTAAACTCTCAATTTCGTTTGGCATCAGTGAGTAAGCAATTCACAGGTGAGGCTATCATGATCCTAAAACAAGCAGGAAAATTAAACTATGACCAAAAAGTCAATACTATATTAATGGATTTCCCATACGATAACATTACAATAAAACATTTACTACATCATACCTCAGGACTGGCCGATTATATAGAAATTATAAAAGAAAAGTTTGTTCCCCAAAATTCCAACAAACGTTATATCCTTGGCAATAACGAAATCCTAGAAATTTTTTACACTAATAATCCAAGTCTTGATTTTCAGCCTGGAGAAAAATATGAATATAGTAATACGGGATATCTTGTTTTAGCCTCAGTTGTAGAAAAAGTTTCAAAGCAGCACTTTCGGAATTTTCTAAAAGAGAATATTTTTACCCCTTTAGGAATGAGTAACACAACACTCTTCAATTATCAAGAAGGTATTGACCCTAATATGCCTAATCGTGTATTTGGTTATCAAAAAGATTATGAGCTAAATGATTATAAGCTAAATGATTATCATATTGTTAATGATGCAAGAGGAGACGGAGGGATATACTCTACATTAAATGACTTATTCAAGTGGAATATGGCACTTGCCAATTATAA
Source organism: Flammeovirgaceae bacterium (assembly GCA_002691385.1). Taxonomy (GTDB): domain Bacteria; phylum Bacteroidota; class Bacteroidia; order Cytophagales; family Cyclobacteriaceae; genus UBA4465. Next base: position 7,827 of record NZHT01000050.1, read on the forward strand.
AATTCTTCCAAAAGAATATCAAGAAGAAGCTTGGTCTCAGGGAATGCTCAATAATGGTGAAAAAACTAAGTATGGCTTTGGGTGGTTCCTTGAAGACAAATCAAAACCTAAAGCTGTTTCTCATGCGGGTGGATGGGTAGGATTTGTAACTTATTTATATAATGAAATTGAAACTAAAAGTGGTTATATTATTCTTACCAATAACAGTACGGATACTGCATTTGATATTAAAAACGCCATTGATAGTATAAGAGCAGATGTTCCGTATGCTCTGCCAAAAAAATAAATCTCTTGAAGATTAATATTAAATGAAGTAATCTACGCATATTATTTTTTACAAAAAGTACAACAAAATTTGGGTTTTGGGGACTTGCATTTTTTTTATGTAATGAATATTATTGTTCAGGTTATCGAAATTCAATAAGAATGAAAACAACTCCAGATACAAGTTCAATTCATGCAGATTTTAGAACTGTGGTTGATGAAATATAATCTGTTTAATTAAAAGTTTATTTCTACTGAATAATAAAAAAATTAAATATGGTAAGTAAATCATTAAGTATCCTTTTAGTTATGTTTTTTTTGAACTCATGTTCAAAAAAAGAAAAAATAATTGACCCCCCAAATTTTATTTTTATTCTAGCGGATGATTTGGGATATGGTGAGTTAGGAGTTTTTGGTCAAAATTTAATTGAGACCCCTCACATTGATCAATTAGCAAAAGAGGGAATGATTCTAACGGATCATTATACGGGATCTCCAGTTTGTGCCCCGGCACGTGCGGTTTTAATGACAGGGCTCCACACAGGTAATAACCCAGTTAGAGGAAATGATGAATGGAAAGAAAGAGGTGATGTTTGGAGTTTTAAAGCGATGTTTGAAGATCCTAAACTTGAAGGGCAGCGCCCTTTGCCTGATTCAACTATAACTGTTGCAAATTTTTTACAATCCAAAGGATATAAAACGGGAATGGTTGGTAAATGGGGTCTTGGTGCTCCTAATACAAATAGTATTCCAAATAATAAAGGATTCGATTTTTTCTATGGTTATAACTGTCAAAGACAGGCTCATACTCTTTATCCAACTCATTTATGGAAGAATAAAGAAAGGCATATTCTTAACAATAAGATTGTGAATAAAGGACCCCTCAAAGAAGATCTTGATCCTTATAATGAAGAAAGTTATAAGATTTATAATCAAAATGATTACAGCCCAACTCTAATGCATAATGAAGCACTTGGGTTTCTAGACAGAAATAAAGACAATAAATTTTTTCTTTATTACGCAAGTCCTATTCCTCATTTGCCCTTACAAGCTCCTACGAAATGGGTAAATTATTATCATCAAAAATTTGGAAAAGAAAAACCTTATCTAGGTGATAACGGCTATTATCCTAATCTTTATCCTAGGGCTACCTATGCTGCAATGATTTCTTATTTGGATCAACAAGTAGGCGAAATCATTTCCAAACTAAAAGAAATTGAACAATATGAAAATACTCTTATTATCTTTTCAAGTGACAATGGGCCAACCCATGTAAAACAAGTAGCTATTAATTTTTTTAATAGTACCGGAATCTTTATGAACTCAAAAAATACTGTTAAAGGGAATGTAAATGAAGGGGGGATTAGAGTCCCTTACATTGTAACCTGGCCAAAAAGAATCAAACCAGGATCAAAATCAAATCACCCGAGTACATTCTATGATTATTTTGCCACAGTTCGTGATATTCTTGGTGAATCTTCTTCTGCAACTGATGGAATAAGTTATTATCCTACTTTGATTGGTAAAGAACAAAAAGAACACGATTACCTTTATTGGGAGTTTCCAGCTTATGGAGGTCAACAAGCTATTAGGATTGATCAATGGAAAGGAATTAAGAAGAATCTATTTAAAGGCTCCTCAAAACTGCAGCTTTACAATTTAAATGATGATCCAAAAGAACTTGTTAACTTAGCTTCTAATTATCCTGAAATTGTAAAAAAAATGGAAAAATCAATGAAAAAAGCTCATACAAAAGCAAGTACTAAAAAATTTAATATCCCTGTATTAGATGAATAAATGTATTTAAATCAAATTTTATTAATCAGTAAAAAATGAAAAAAAACCTATTTCGTATTGTATTAAGTTTGTTTTCAGGGGTTTTTATAATCTCTTGTGATTCAATTCTCAACAAAAAAATAATTCAACCTAATATTATAATTATTTATACTGATGACTTAGGATATGGTGATGTAAGCGCATACAAAAAAGGGACCTTAAATACTCCAAATATTGATAAGCTAGCTAATGAAGGTATAAGGTTCAACAATGGTTATTCCTCATCAGCAACATGTAGCCCTAGTAGATATGCTTTATTGACAGGAATATATCCATGGAGAAATCCTAGAGCAAAAATTATAACAGGAGGTTCTTTAATTATTGATACAACAGAAATGACCATCCCTAAAATTTTAAAAACCCAAGGTTACCGTACGGGTATTGTTGGTAAATGGCATCTTGGCTTAGGCTCAGGAAAAATAAATTATAATACTAATATCTCTCCTGGGCCAAATCAAATAGGTTTTGACTATTCTCATATAATGGCAGACACGCAAGATCGAGTTCCATGTGTCTATATTGAAAATGGAGATGTAATTAACCTAGATCAAAATGATCCTATAAAAGTTAACTTTTTTCACGAAAAAGAAAATAATGACTATGGTCTTCCTACAGGGTTAAAAAATCCTGAACTAACCACTATGAAATGGCATCATGGTCACAATGGGTCTATTATAAATGGTATTCCTAGGATTGGGTATATGAAAGGAGGAGAAAAAGCTAGATGGAGCGATATTGATATGGCAGATCATTTTTTGAAAAAAGCTCAGGATTATATCAAAGAAAATAAAGAAAATCCTTTCTTTCTTTATTATACTCTTCAACAACCCCATGTACCAAGAACACCCCACCCAAGATTTGAAGGTAAATCTGGAATGGGGCCTAGAGGAGATGCTATTATTGAAGCAGATTGGTGTATTGGAGAACTTTACAAAACTCTAAAGTCAGAAGGAATTTTAGATAATACATTAATAATTTTTTCTAGTGATAATGGGCCTGTTCTAAATGATGGATACTATGATGATGCTGTAGAAAAACTTGGAGAACATACTCCTTCCGGTGGATTAAGAGGTGGAAAATATAGCCTATTTGAAGCAGGGACAAAGGTTCCTTTCATTACCTATTGGAAAGAAAAGATAAAACCCGGTGTTTCAAATAAAATAATATCTCAAATAGATCTATTTAATTCCATTTCTAGTATAGTTGGTGCCGAATATAGATCAAAAGACGGTATAGATTTTTCTAACTTAATTATAAATAATCAAGGAAAAGGAAGAAAAGAACTTATTCTTGAAGCGAGTACTAGAACTGCCTATAGAAATGGAGATTGGGTAATGATTCCTCCCTACAATGGACCAGCAATTGCTCCAAATGTTAAAATTGAATTAGGAAACTCAACTGATTTTAAACTTTATAATCTAAAAGAAGACCCTTATCAGAAAACTAATCTATCAAAAAAAGAACCTGAAAAATTAAATGAAATGATTTCAAGCTTTGTTAAGATTAGAGGGGAAAGTTTTTAGTAAAGTAGTCAGTAAAAAACCAACAGCTACTTAAGTTTAAATATATCAATATGCTTAAAAAAATTCATAAGTGGTTATTTACTAGCCTTATAACTTCTGTTCGTGCGAACAAAAGTTAAAATTCAAAATAATTTTCATCAAAAAAATTGAAAAAAGGAAGGATTCAAAGCAACAAAAAATAGTAGATTTTAAAAAATCTAAACCCTTTAAAATAATGAGTTTATGAAGTGCGATCCGCCATAGTTCGAACAACATAAGATCCTGCCACAAGGTCATGAAGAGCTTGTTTATTTTTGGTTACTGCAGCCATTAAATAACCTAGCATAAAAATTAAACTAGATAAAAATTTGCTCATATTCCTAACCAAACAATAAAGAAAATCAAGCCGTTCGCCTCGTTGATCTACCACTTTAATTCCCAACGCAAGCTTACCTAAAGAAGCTTGTAGATGGCTTGATTCTAAAAGGGAAAAGTATAATGTTTGGGTAATAAATCCAGCAATAATGAGCGGCTTGGCTTGATCTATCCAAAGTTCTAAATCTTTGAAGAATACATCATCATAAAGCTCATGAGCCCAATCAATAGGGACATCCACAAAATCAAAACCTAAGCTCAACAAAAAAGGTGTGATGACAATAATTTGTAAAAATTGCAAAATAAAAGCATCAAGTATGTATGCTAAAAGGCGCAATCCAAAACTTGCATAATTGATTATTTTCTCCTCGACCACAGTTACCTTAAATGAGCTATAATAGTTTCTCCCCCCGAAGTTTTATCTCCTATTTTCACCTTAAGATCCACGTCTAAGGGTAAAAAAAGATCTACTCGACTTCCAAATCTTATAAAGCCTACCTCATCGGTGACGCTTACCTTATCCTCTAACTTTTTATAAAAAGCGATTCTTCTTGCCACAGCACCAGCTATTTGACGCATAAAAATATTTACCCCATTTGACATTTCAAAGCCAATAGAAGTCCTTTCATTCTTAGTACTTGATTTGGGATGCCAAGCAACCAAATATTTTCCCGGATGATAATGATAATAATTTATTTTTCCTGAGACAGGTGCCCGATTGATATGTACATTTAGCGGAGACATGAAAATTGATACTTGCATCCGTTCCTCTTTTAGAAACTCATCAACCATCACTTTTTCTAAGACTACTACCTTCCCCTCAGCTGGAGCAATAACTAGATCATCTCCCACTGGGACTTGGATATTAGGCACCCGAAAGAAAGCAACCACCAAAAATAAAAAAATCGTTGATAAACACCCCAAAACTAATCTGAATAGCTCCAATGGAATTAACCATGTGAGCAACAAATAAAGCGCAACAATACCTACTACAAACCAAGGTATAATCGTATTCCCTTCCTTATGTAATTTCATCTAAAATCCTCCTCTAAATGTGTATGTCTTAGCCACCTTATCAATGGCTACTATATAAGCTGCAATACGTAGTGAAACATCATATTGCAATGCGGTTTCGTAAACGTTATTGAATGCATCCTTCATAATCCGATCCGAACGCCTATTGACGCGTTCTCCAGTCCATTTATAGCCTAATCTATTTTGAACCCACTCAAAATATGAAACCGTAACACCCCCCGCATTCGCCAAAATATCGGGAACTGACAATATTCCCAAATCATTTAATATTTTATCTGCCTTAGCCGAAGTTGGCCCATTGGCTCCCTCGACAATCAATTTTGCCTTGATATCCTTGGCATTTTGTACCGTAATGACATCTTCCACTGCAGCAGGCACCAATACATCTACATCCAATAATAATAAGTCTTGCGTCGGCATCACTTCTGCCCCAGAAAATCCAGCCAACGATCCATTATGTGCTTCTTGAAAGGCCACTGCATCAGAAATATTGATTCCTTTTTCGTTATAATATGCCTCACTTACGTCACTCAATGCCACAATTTTTACTCCACGCTCATCCAATAGTCGTGCTGCCCAGGAGCCCACATTACCAAACCCTTGAACAGCACAAGTTGCTTTAAAGGGATTTAATTTGAGTTTCTCCATCGCTGCCAGTGCAGAAACCATTACACCTCTACCGGTGGCTTCAGTACGTCCTAATGAGCCTCCTAAAACAACCGGCTTACCCGTGACTACTGCATTGATAGTCATCCCATAGGAACGTGAGTACTGATCCATCAGCCAAGCCATTTCTCGTGGCCCTGTTCCCATATCAGGCGCAGGAATATCTCTGTCAGGACCAAATATTTCTTGAAGAGCCATAGTGTAAGCCCGTGTCAAACGTTCCATTTCTCCTGCCGACATATATCCTGGGTCACATTTAATCCCTCCTTTGGCACCTCCAAAAGGAATATCAACTACGGCACATTTCCAGGTCATCCATGCAGCCAATGCTTTTATCTCATCAAGGTTCACCTCCATATCCATTCTAATGCCTCCTTTGGATGGCCCTAAAATATTAGAATGGATCACTCTATAGCCCTCAAAGACCTCTATTTGTCCATTGTCCATTGTAATTGGCAAAGTGACAATGACTTGCTTAGCAGGAGATTTTAAAACATTGTAAGTTTGCTGATTAAGGCCTAGATGCTCTGCGGCAATTTGGAATCTCGACATCATAGACTCGAAAGGATTTTCCTTATCCTTTATGGGAGCAGGTTCTATGTAACTCATTTTATCAGACGTTGGGGTGCAAAAAAACTTACTTTACCGCAAAGCTAGCATTATAAATGATTTACTTCACAGGAGCTTTAAAAAAATAACAATGAAAGGAACTGTTAAGATGAGACTATCAAAACGATCTAAAAATCCACCATGACCTGGAATGACATTCCCAGAATCTTTAATAGACATGGTTCGCTTAAAATGAGACTCCACTAAATCCCCATAAGTCCCCGCAACTACTACAATTACGGCCACGCTTAACCATTCAAATAAGGATAACTGTCCAAAATAAATCATCGCTAAGTAGGCAAATACTAAGGCAACCAAGGTCCCTCCAATACTCCCCTCCCAAGATTTTTTAGGAGAAATTCTTTCAAACAATTTAGTTTTTCCGAACGCAGTACCTGCAAAATAAGCACCCGTATCGCTTGACCAAATGATCAGCATCAGGCCTAATAGTATTTCATAGGCATAGTCTCCACTATCAAAAACGATTACATTTATAAGTGAAAAAGGCATAGCCACATAGGTAATCCCTAAATAGTACAAAGCAATGTTTACGAAAGGATTCTGATCTTTCTTCTTATATAATTTAAAAACAAATACTATTGACGCCAAAGGAAAAATGATTAATAAATACTTCCCATCGAGGTCCCCTCTTTCAATGAGGAACGTCAATATAAACAATATCCCTCCAATAAAAACTCCTAAAAATCTAAGAGGTAGATAATCTTGCATTCTCACCAATCTGTAAAATTCCCATTGAGCCAAAATGCAAATCGAAAAGAATATTAAAAAATAACTCCACTCATTCCATAAAATGGAAAATATAATGACGGCTGCACCAATAAAAGCAGAGAAAAGTCTTCTTTTTAATTCGGAAAATTTATTCAAAATTTATATCCTTTTTAATAATCCCTATTGCTTCCAGCACATGCATAGAATCTACCCTGACTTCAAATTTTCCAAAATGATAAGAGCTGTCTTTTAAGTCAACAATTACCGGATTGAGACCTTCAGTCTCAAGAATGGCCCTCACAATTTCTGCCCGGTGGGCAGAAGTATCTTCAAAAACTTTTTGCCAGACCTTCCTCATTCTTAAAATAAATTTTTCGAATTATAAAAAGTAAACAGATCGTGAAAATAAAGAAAATTAAAAGAACGGAGAAATTAAAGTTAATTTCGCCCCCCAACAAATCAAATGAAATCAGTCCTTTTTGAAATAAAAAAATCAAAATTAGAGTAAGACTGTTATTGATAAAATGGCCAATCACAGACAAAAACAAACTTCCTGACCAATAGTATAAATATCCAAAAATAGCTCCTAGCAACATCCGAGGTACCAATCCATAAAATTGATTGTGAAAAAGTGAAAATATTAAAGTTGAAACCCAAATAGCAATATGTGGATTTTTCAAAGCACTACTCAACATATTTTGTAATACTCCCCTAAACAAAAATTCTTCCCCAAGTGCAGGAATAATAGCAATCACCAATATACACAACAAAAAATGACCCACACTCTCAAAATCCGTTAGAAATTCGGTTAACTCAGCTAATTTCAACTCTTGCTCTTGTGCATAATGCTCAAATTCATTCAAAAAAGCAGGTAATTGAAGAGCCTTATTCCACTCAATGATGACAGAATTGACCCCAGCGAATGAAACAACCAATGCAGTCGTTATCAAGATCGCTTTAAGATAAGATTTAGGAATTATGATGAATTTATTCAACTCAATCTTTGCATATTTACGCACCACCCAAGCTGGAGTAATAATGAAAGTCCCCAAAGCTGAAAAACCTAGAAGTACCAGCATCGGTATTTTTGCCCCGGAGTAAGCCGTAGGTCTCCCCAGCATAGTTGTTACCATTTGAAGATCAAAATCATAAAATGGAAGCAGCATGATCAGTCCCAAAATATTGAATACAAAAACTGCAGCCAACTCATATCCTACCAAAATAATTAGAAGCCAGCCAATGGATTTTTTATTTTGATTTTTTTGTGAAAACATATTGTCTATAATTGCCCTAAATTTACAAAATAATTGATCTTGTTTTGGTGAAAATTGGAAATATAGAATTGGGAGACTTCCCCTTATTGCTGGCCCCTATGGAAGACGTCAGTGACCCCCCTTTCAGAGCGGTCTGTAAGGAAAATAGGGCTGATATGATGTATACTGAATTTATTTCAGCAGAAGGGTTGATTAGAGATGCGAACAAAAGCGTTCAAAAACTAGATATTTACGATTATGAACGTCCCATTGGTATTCAAATTTTTGGCGACAAGATTGAATCCATGCGAGAAGCAGCGGCGATTGCTGAAAATGCTAATCCTGAAATTATTGACATTAATTATGGATGCCCTGTTAAAAAAGTGGCTTGCAAGGGTGCAGGTGCAGGAATTTTGCTAGACTTGCCCAAGATGCAAGCCATGACCTCAGAAATTGTTAAAAGGGTAAATAAACCCGTTACTGTCAAAACAAGACTTGGTTGGGATGAAAACAATATTAAAATAGAGGAAGTCGCTATGCGTCTTCAAGATGTAGGAGTCGAGGCATTAACGATTCATGGACGTACAAGAAAACAGATGTACAAAGGTGAGGCTGATTGGTCTCTCATTGCAAAAGTTAAAGAAAATCCTAATATCCATATTCCCATATTTGGCAATGGGGATATCGATTCTCCTCAGAAGGCACTCGTGTACAAAAACAGATATGGTATTGACGGCATCATGATAGGAAGAGCAGCCATCGGATATCCATGGATTTTTAATGAAATCAAACATTTTATGGCCACTGGAATTGAGCTAGAGCCGCCATCCATTTCCGAGCGCGTCGAAGTGGCTAAAAAACATCTGAAATTTTCCTTGGAATGGAAAGGAGAAAAATTGGGTGTATTTGAGATGAGACGCCATTATACCAACTACTTCAAGAGAATCCCTGATTTCAAAACTTATCGAACACGCTTGATAGAAACAGAGGAACCCGAACTTCTATTTGCTATTTTGGATGAAATCAAATCTCAATTTTCTGAAATTGCTTTGATTTAGCCCATGACTAAAAAATATCCTACCCTTGCGTGGATTCTTTTCCTGGCTTTATCTATGATTTGGGGGAGTTCTTTTATCCTGATAAAAAAAGGACTGACTTCTCTAAACCCTGAGGAAGTCGCTGCATTGAGGATCGCGTCGGCCTCGTTGGTACTTCTCCCTTTTGCAGCTAAACGAATCAAGGAAATAAATAAAAAAAACATAGCCTCACTAATATTAGTAGGCTTTTTGGGCAGTTTGCTACCAGCCTTCTTTTTTGCACTAGCTCAAACTAAATTGCCAAGTGCTTTAACAGGAATAATGAATGCACTCACACCCTTTTTTACCATTATTATATCAGTTTTATTTTTTAGAGAAAAACCTGAAAAACGTGTTTATTTTGGAGTAATTTTAGGATTTCTAGGTACCCTTTTTCTTATTTCAACTAGAGAAAATGGCCAAATTTCATTTAATTGTTATGCTTTTTTCGTAGTAGCAGCCACAATACTTTATGGCATTAACGCCAACCTCATCAAACATTATTTAAACTTTATGAAATCTCTAAGCATTGCCAGTCTTTCTTTGATTATGATAGGGCCATTAGCCATAATTTATCTCTTATTCCTTACCCCATTTTCAGCCCATATTCATGAGCCAAAGGTATTGATTGCGTCCTGTTATATTATAATTTTAGGTGTATTTGGTACGGCCCTTGCCCTTATCTTATTTAATAAGATGGTCCAACTGACCAATGCCGTATTCTCTACCTCCGTCACTTATCTGATTCCTATAATTTCCGTTTTTTGGGGTTTCATTGATGGTGAACAATTGAGCCTTTTACAACTCATCAGTATGCTGACCATTATGACTGGTATATTTATCGCCAATAGTAAAAAAGGCATAAAAAAATCTGTCTAGCCAGATTTTTTTATTAGCAATTTAGTTCCCAGATGGTGGATCAATTCCTAACTTTTTAAGAACCAATTCAGAAATATCGTGTTTTTCACTTGCATAAAGTAAAACATCAAACCCTGGGCTTCCAGCACTCAATACCATTGAATATCCATTTTCTTCAGAAACCGCTTGTATCGCCGTTCCTATTTTCTCAACCGCGGGCTGCAGTAGTTGATTCCTTTTGGTAACCAGTGATTGCTCAGCATCTGTTTGAAATTGTTGTAGAGACTCCTGCAAACTGGTCAACTCACGTTGCTTATCTGCCTTTATCAACTCATTGTAACTCGCCTCGTTGGCCTGATAATCTCCTATTCTGGTCTGCAAATCTTGATACTTTGCTTTAAGCTGATTTTGTAACTGTGTTTCATAAGCCCTCAAATCAGCCTCTATCTGTTTTGCCTCAGGTAATAAACCTAACAAATACTCTGCATTTGTATAGCCAATTTTCAATTCTTGTGCATTTGCTACGCCCATTGCGAACACCGTTAAAGCACATATTAATAACTTGATTTTCATAATTTATAAATAATTAAATTTTAATTAGAGGTCGCTTCATTGCTCAGCAAACCTAACTCTTCTAAAACAAAATCAGTGTAATCGTGAATAGGATCCGTATAGATCATCACCATTTCACCTGATTTATCAAAAACAATAGCCAATCTATTGCTCTTTGCAACACGCTCTGAAGCTTCAAAAACAAGGTCTTGCACAGGTTTTATAAGCTCCTTTTTCTTTAAAAAATATAACCCTTCAGATCCAAAAATTTTTTTCTGATATTCCTTCAATTTTTGTTTTTCGATATCTATTTCATAGGTCCTGTCTTCTTTCATCCCTACAGTCAATAATACCTCTTCTGCCTTATACTTCGTTTCTAGATTTTGGACTTTTTCGTACATTTCTCTAATTTCTTGCTCCCAACTTTTAGCTAAAGTATTTATTTCATTTTGTGCTTCAACATAAGCAGGCATTTTTCCTAAAATATAATTTAGGTCAATGTAGCCAAATTTTTGTGCATTCCCTTTTAATAAAAATGAAAAGAATAGCAGTACAAATATAATGGATCTAAGCATTATCTAATTTGTTGTCCAATTGAAAAGTGAAATTGCCCCCCTGAACGTTCATTGGATCCAGGTATGGCATCAAATCCATATCCATAATCAATACCCAGCAATCCAAAAGCAGGCATGAAAATTCTTGCTCCAACACCCGCAGATCTATAAAGTTGATAAGGATTGTAAGCCTCCGAATTGTTCCAAGCATTCCCTCCTTCAACAAACGTTAATAAATAAATGGTAGCCGTTGGATTCAAAGAGACCGGATATCTCAATTCCAGAATATATTTGGTAAAGGCGATACCTCCCAAAATGTTAGTTTCACTGTCAAAAGGTGTCAGCGATGTCGCCCTACGTGCACTTTGTTGCGGATTGGGATAACCACGCAATCCAATAACATCCGTACCTAGGATGAAATTTTGCCCCGTCAAACCATCTCCTCCCAAAACAAATCTTTCAAAAGGACCAACAGTTGCCTTATCAGAATAGGAGCCAATAAATCCAAAATGAATTCTTGGTGCAAAGATAAGCTTAGGGATAACAGGTAAATAATATCTCAAATCTAAATTCCATTTATGGTATTCAACCCATTTATATCTGTCTTCTGGCAGGGCTACTTCGTAATCTAGATCATTGAATAGCGAATAGGGAGGCGTTATATTAACACTCAATGAAACATCAGAACCCCTTTGCGGATACATAGGATTATCAGATGACCTTCTCGAAACCGTAGTATTAAACACAAAACTATTGGCATTACCCGTAGCAAAGCCCAAACTGAAGCCTTGATAATTATACAGAGAATATTTTGAAAAGGATACCGCATTGCTGATAACAAAGAAATCATCAGGCCAATTCACCCTTCTCCCTAATGAAACAGAAAAATTATCAACACTCAATGAGCCAATAGTCGAATTATCTTGAAAATTTAAATAGCGTTGCACAGAATGACTGTAACTGATTCCAAAACTATTTGGCTTTTTCCCTCCCAACCAAGGTTCTTGAAAGCTCGCAGTATAACTCTGATAACGTCTCCCATTGGCTTGAGCTCTCACGGATAATCGCTGACCATCCCCCATCGGTGGAAACTTATTAAGTTTTAAAGCTTCTTTGATTGAAAAATTATTGAAGCTGACTCCAAGAGTACCAACAAAGCCAAAATAGCCTCCCCAGCCCCCTGAAAGTTCTATTTGATCACTAGGTTGTTCAACCAGTTCCCATTCGATATCAACAGTTTCATCTACCATGTTGGGTATGGGAATTGGATTCACCTTTTGGGGATCGAAATAACCCAATTGAGAGAGTTCTCTCTGAGTTCTTATAAGCAACTCTCTACTGAATTTTTGACCAGGGACCGTTCGAAGTTCCCTTCTCACTACATAATCTTTGGTCTTTTCATTTCCTTTAATCAAAACTTTTTTAATGGTCGCTTGCCCGCCTTCAAAAACACGCATTTCTAAATCTATGGAGTCTCCCGAGACACCAATCTCAACAGGATTAATATTAAAAAATAAATAGCCATCGTCCATATACAAAGAGCTAACGTCGATGCCTGTTGGATCATAATTCAACTTCGTCTGAATCAACTCTAAATCATAGACATCTCCTTTTTCTACACCCAACACCTTCGATAGGGTGGCATCATCGTAGACAAAATTTCCTTCCCACTTAATATCCCTAAAATAATATTTACGCCCTTCAAAAATGTCAATATCAATATTCATATGTTTTTCACTGATTGAATAATTGGTATCCGACTTTATAACCGCATCTCTGTACCCTTTTGAATTAAGAAAATTAATCAATGCCGCTTTGTCATTCACAAATTCTTCTTTAACAAATTTTGATGACTTAAAAAAATTCAGCTTAGCCAAATTACTCAACTGATCTCTGAATTCCTGAGATGTAACAGTATCTTTGTGAGTCATGAAGTACAGCAAATTTTTGGGGTTGACTAGTTTAATGGCACTGACCAAAAGCTCAGAAGGAAGACTAAATCTAGGCGTTTCTCCGGTCTTTTTAAACTTGCTTCTCAGCTTTGTATCACTGAAGTGGTCGTTGCCGTTAAAGTTGATATCATAAATTTTAACTTTCCTCCCCTTGTCCACCTCAATTGTTAAAATAGCACTATTTCTTAGAACGGTATCCATCCTTTGGCTGAGTGTTACATCAGCATTAAAAAATCCTTTCGCTTCATAAAATTTTCGAACAGCCAATTCTGTATTCTTAATCACCACATCGGTAATGATTTTGCCCTTGGTAAGCTCAAGATCATCCTCTATTTCTGTTCGATGGCTCTTACTTACCCCCTTAAACTCGTATTTTATCAATCTAGGTCTTTCGGAAAGCTCAATGACCAACCATACTTGATTATCTTCGATTTTGGATGCAAAAATGGCAATGTTCCCAATAATCCCTTGCTTCCATAGTTTCTTTATTGCCAAACTAATTTCATCGCCTGGAATCTTGATTTTATCCCCTATTTTTAAGCTTGAAAGAGACATTAATGCATTCTTATCAAGAAACTGAAGTCCTCTTATCTCGATATCTGCAATCTCTAATTCACGTGGACTTGCGTAATTAATCTCAATGGCAGTGCTAGATTTTTTGCGATTTTGCCCAAAAATTAACTGTGCATAACTCGTCACAGAAAGCAGATACAGGAATATAAAAATGTTAATTAATTTCATTAAAAATCTAATTGTTCACTAGTTTTACCGAATCGGCGTTCACGTCCATTAAAAAAATCTATGGCCAGATTTAAATGCTTTTTTCTAAAATCTGGCCACAGTACCTCAGTGAAAAAAAACTCCGTATAAGCCAATTGCCAAAGCAAAAAGTTACTAATCCTCATTTCTCCACTGGTTCTTATCAGTAATTCAGGATCAGGGATACTCTTGGTTGACAAATAATCAGACATCAATTCCTCATCTATTGCTTCGGGTTTGATGGTGCCTTTAATTGTCTCAACACAGATAGTTTTACAAGCTTGAGTTAAATCCCATTTACCGCTATAATTCAAAGCCAATACCAAATTCAATCCCTTATTCGTGCTCGTTTTATCAATGGCAACCAACAATTTTTTATGCACACCCGTTGCTAGTCCTTGTAAATCTCCTATTGCTGTCAAGCGCACCTTGTTTTTCATCAACGTAGGCAATTCAGTATTAATTGTATTGATCAATAAACTCATCAATCCATCAACCTCTTTTTGAGGACGTGACCAATTTTCCGTAGAAAAAGCATATAGCGTCAAATAATCAACTCTTAATTCTACGCAACCTTCAGTTATTTCACGAACTGCCTGAACTCCACTTCTGTGACCAAAAATACGCATTGCCCCCTTTTTTTTGGCCCAACGTCCATTTCCATCCATAATTACGGCAATATGTCTGGGTATTTCACGCCCGTCTTGTTCTGCACTCATTTAGAAAAGGTCTTCTTAAAAAGCGTACAAAAATGCCACTTTTTCAAGAACATAACAATTGATCGCAAGTATTTAACTTTTTTTATTAATTTTTCCTCCATTCATTGGGATCATAAGGAAAAGGACAAGGGATTTTGTAAATGATGAAGCTAAGTGAAACCCCTATAAAACTGTACCAATCCGTATCATTTGGATTCCCAAATTGAAAATCTTTTTGTGACAAATCTCCTTCTGAAATACCATCAATTTCATCAAAAAACACTCTTCTGACTCCTGCTTCAAATCCCGCCATGAAACGCCTCCTTATCAAATGTTTAAATCCAATGCCAACAGGAATCGTTAACTTGGTAGTACTTAAATCTTTTGTCGCATTAGACGATGAAAAAATGGTGAGGAATCCCAAACCAAAGTAGGCATAGGGACTCCAACTGACGATAGATTTTTTTCCCTTATAATTTAAAAAATCATATTCCATTACAGAGGAAAAGTCAGCTATCTTGTGATCAAAAGAGGCGAATCTAATAGCTGCAGCAGGATCCAATGGGTTTTGATCCGATCCTTTTAATCCCCCAAAACCTAATGCTGTTTTGAGTGAAACATGACTTGAAAAATTTATTCTATTAAAAATAGTGCCCCCAAACTGAATTGTGGAAAATTTGTACCCCCGAGTCATATCGCCGCTGTAATTAAAAAGACCCATTCCCGTTCCAAATTCTAAAAACTGGGCTTGCCCCAAACTCACATTGAGTATTAGTAAAATGATAATCCCTTTTTTCAAAACTAAATTAGTTACTTTTTGACTATTATTTTAGTCCGATATTAATAGAAACGAGCCAAACATAAGTTAATTGCGTTTATCTAAGCCCCAAGATAATTTATTTCTCAAAGTTTCTATGAAGCTCACGCCCTCAAGCTTAATTAAATATGTTTGAAATGGGGCTTTTTGTACCTTCATTTGAATAGAATCATTTACAGTCTGAGATCTTGAGTCTAGTGATATCAAGAAATTGTTGGTTCTGCTTTCTACTTCAAAGTTGAATACAGAAGTATCTGGAACAATTAAGGGTCTGATATTCAAATTATGTGGACTTACCGGTGTAATGATGAAATTTTCATTCTCTGGTAACAATATAGGACCTCCACAACTTAAAGAATAGCCTGTTGAACCAGTAGGTGTTGAGACCATGAGTCCATCTGCCCAATAGCTATTCAAAAAATCTCCATTTAAATAACTCTTAATGACAATCATAGCCGAAGAATCTTTCCTCAAAATAGAAAATTCATTTAAGGCATAATTGACCCCATCAAATATCTCGTGATTACTGGTAAGAAAAACCAATACCCTCTTTTCGATCTCATAGACTCCTGTCAACAATTTATCAATAGCGCCCCGAATTTGATCTTGCGAAATAGAAGCCAAAAAACCAAGTCTGCCGGTATTGATACCTAAAATGGGTGTTTCCAGAGATCCCACATGAGTCAATGTCTCTAAAAACGTACCATCACCTCCTATGCTAATAAATGCATCAAATTTTTTATATGCCTGATTAGGGACATAAACTTGCAACGAAAAATCGGACAAAATCGCTTGATTAAGGTTCAAAAAATCTGATGAAACAGATAATTGAATCTTTCTCGAAACCAATTGGTGTAACAAGGCCTGTACTTCTTTAACAGAAGTAGGCTTAATTTTTCTACCATGAATGGCGATATTTTTCACAAATTATATTTTTAAATAATTCATCAAACTATCATAACGCTCTTGAGTATTTTCATGATTTGCATGGGCACTAAAATATCTCTCAATTCGATAGCCACTGAACTCCAAAATTGAAATTAAATGTGAAATGTCCTCTTTATTTAGCTTGAGAGTAAGCCATATTTTGCCATTGTCATTTGGATTCATCGAAATCTGACTGTTGATTATTTGTGCATCGCCATTTTCAATAATTCTACCAATCTCTGACAAAGAATAATCCTTATAATCAAGGGATAAAATGATAATCCCCCCCGGTGTCCGCAGTGCTGAGCCCGTAACAAACACTTCAAATGCTGAAGCGGTAGGTACCGCCCCCAAATAGAACCCCTGATCATTTTTTATAGCAATTAATGGTAAGTCGAATTCTAGTGCACATTTTATAATACCATAATAATGACTATTTTGATCAACTTCCCCATTTTCTCCTATTAACTTAAAATCGTTGATCTTCTGACTATCGTAATTACTAATCATTCCCTCCTCCAAAAATCCAGCATAATAACCATCCGAAACCACAGGTAATCGAGTACATTCAAATTCTTCCATCAAATCAAGTGCCTTTGAAGGCTTATCTTCTATTTTTAAAAAAGGAATATTAAAATCAATTAAATCTTTCGCAATCATACTTTATGACTTTTTCAAAAATGATGCTACTATTTTATTAAATTTATTGGGCTGCTCCATCATGGGAGCATGACAGCATTCATCTATAAATCTCAAAGAAGCATTAGGAATCAATCTATCAAATTCATGCGCGACATATGGTGGGGTAATGGTGTCGTTTAAACCC
>NZHT01000051.1 GCA_002691385.1 Flammeovirgaceae bacterium
AGCATAGATATCGTAGATGAAATTTCTACTAAGATTCCACTATTCGTTATCTGTAATTTACTTGGTATCCCTAAAGGCGATTGGCAAGAACTTCAAAAATCGACAGATCTATTTCTAAAAATATTTCTACCTGATCGTCTATCCCGGCAAGAAATGAGAGAGGTCAATTCCGCAAGCCAATATTTCATCGAATATTTTACTGATCTTATACAGCATAACCAAAAACAACCCGATTCGAATCTCACTTCAGAACTTATCAAAGGTCCCCTGAGAGATGGATCAATCTCCATTGAACAACTAATCGGCCTATTAAGAGGGCTATTCACCGCTGGATTCGAGACTACTGCTGCCACTATTTCCGCATGCTTCCTTGGGTTCGCTAAGCAAAAAGATCAATTTGAGCAGATAAAACTTAACGAAGACGCCATACCGGGTGCGGTTAACGAGATCCTCAGGTGGGAAACACCTGTCCAGGCGATGATTCGTTATGCGTGCGAAGATCTACAATTAGAGAATTTTGGTGTTGTTGGTGCAGGAGAAGCGCTTTTACTGCTAACAGGCTCCTCAAACCACGATCCTAAACGCTATCAAATACCTAATAGAATTAATATTTTGCGTGACTCAGCAGATCACCATTCATTTGGAGGCGGGAGGCACTACTGTTTAGGTTTCTATCTAGCGAAGCTAGAAATTGAAGCTGTATTGAGGGAAATGAGAACAAGGTTCAACGAGATGAATTTAGAGTGCACTGAGATTAAAAGGAAACCAAATTTGCAGTTTCGATCAATAATCTCTTTACCTATGTCTCTAATTGCTAATTAGCTTTCTAAGTTAAACTAATTCCGTCGGAGTCAGAGGATTGTTTAAACCCTATCAGAGACTTCGTTTCCAGATATTCTTCCAGTCCAGCGACACCCCATTCTCTGCCATTGCCAGAATGTTTGAATCCGCCCAGAGGAGCCATAGGATCTATATCGGCTCCGTTTATAAATACACTACCAGTTCTAAGACGACGAGCTATGGAGATCGCCTGAGAATGATCATTTGCATAAACATACCCTGACAAACCATAATCACTGTCGTTAGCGATTCTTATTGCATCCTCTTCATCGTTATAAGGAATGATACAAAGCACGGGACCAAATATTTCTTGTCTTGCAATCTCCATACTATTTTTTACATCTGAAAAAATCGTGGGCTTAACAAAATAGCCTTTCGCCAAATCTTTTGGTCGGTCAATGCCTCCGCAAATCAATACCGCTCCTTCACTTATCCCGGTCTGGATCATCTTTTGCACTTTGTTGAATTGATTTTTATTTGCCAATGGACCTAATGTCACATTTTCTTCATTCGGATGGCCGATAACTGCTGAACCCGCAACAGAGGCAGCAATTTTCTCGGCTTCCTCCATTCGAGACTGCGGGACTAATAGTCTAGTGGGTGCCGCACATGATTGACCGGAGTTGACCATTAACAACGTAGTGCACAGCTCTACACCTTCTCCAAATTTCGGGTCGTCTAGCAAAATATTCGCTGACTTTCCTCCAAGCTCAGTAGTTACTCGTTTAACAGTCGAAGCCGCCCTTCTCGAGATTTCAGCCCCCGCGCGAGTGCTGCCAGTAAATGAGATCATATCTACGTCGGGGTGACACGAAAGCGCTGCACCGGTTAGTTGACCATCGCCATGCACCAAGTTAAACACACCCGCGGGGACTTCCGCTGCATCAAAAACTTCCGCTAAGATTGACGCAGATATTGGGCTCAGCTCGCTTGGCTTCCATACAACCGTACATCCAGCCGCAATAGCCGGAAATACCTTACAAGCGATTTGGTTAATCGGCCAATTCCACGGAGTTATCAAGCCACAAACCCCAATCGGTTCTTTAACGATACAAGTAGCACTTTGAATAGTTTCAAAAGTATAATTCTTGAGAATTGAGATCGCTGTCTCAATGTGAATTGTTCCAGTCGCAGCCTGAACGCCTCTAGAAAGAGCAATCGGCACACCCATTTCCTTCGTTATTGATTCGACGATGGCTTCGTAACGATTAGCATATTCTTTGGCTAATCTTTGCAAGATAGTCAACCGTTCTTGCACCGTACTCTTTCCAAATCTATCAAAAGCAGTTCGTGCAGCACTAACCGCCAGATTAATATCATCAGCATTTCCAATAACTACTGATCCAATCTTTTCCTCAGTGGCAGGGTTGATTATAGGAACCGTAGACGAAGACTGAGGACGCACCCAAACTCCATCCAAATAAAAACGATCACAGTCATTCATCTCTAATTCCATAAGCTATTTTGCCCATGTGTGCGGATTTAGAAGTGTTGCGTTGAGACACGCAATATTGCTTTTTTTGTTTGAAACAATCTCATGCAGTTTTGCGCTAGGTTCACTTGAAGAGGGAGTGTCAGGAAATACTATTTTTGCCGTCTCAAGATTACTCCACTCTGCAAGCAGGATCCACTCTGGCTGAGATGACGGAAAAAGAGGATGCTTACCCGATTGCTTAGCCAAGCGAAGGCTGATCAAGCCACCATCAGGCTGATTTTTCAATTCAAAATAATCAGCAACAAACTGTTTTAATAGTTTTTCATCGGGACTCGTCAAATCAAAACATGTCGTCGAAATCACTGGTGAGTTAACTGCAGTTCTCCGACTGGGGCTCACCGAGCGACCATCAACTCCTTCGATCACAAATCCTTCCGTTGCCACCTGCTGATAAGTCGTATTGGAATGATTGCTGATTTTGTTTAAGACCTCATTTACCAACTGAGAGTCATTTTTTCTTACATCGACATAGGCATCGGAGGACAAAATTTCTACACTTGGGATTTCATAAACATTGCAGATGAAAGGTTCTCCAACAACGGAATGATAGGCATTACAGCTAAAAAAACCGGTTCCGATTAAATCGGGCCCATGTCGGGTGTCATACCATTTAACAAACTCCGTCAAATATTCTCTTTCTACATCCATCCTCACTACGTACAAAAGCGGTAACACAAGGTTTTCCCTCCGTAGCAACTCTTAATTAGGTATTTGGCAGGTTAATTGACTCTTTGGAATACCCCAAAGCAGCCCCAAAATCCCCTGCAGATACCATTGCAGGTGATGCATTTGCCAGCAGCAGCAGTGCTTCTCCTCGCTTTTCATGAAATTCTTCTAGAGTTTCACCTGTCCCGGGACAAACTAAAGAAGCAACTAACCCGCCCTTAATCTTAGTTCCGACTTTATCGGTACCATAAGACGAAACTAACATCCCAGTGGCAGAAGGTTGATACAATGCAACATCACCCTCAATTAAAGGAATCGATTGTGGGCCAGTCATTTTACCCGTCAACTGTCCTCGATACTTTAGAACATTTAAGCAGCCGCTAACCCCGACTGAAGGATCTGAAAGAACACCCCCTCCGAACTCCACCAACATAGAACTACCTCCTGAATCGACTACAGCCTTTGATAGTTGACCAGGCTGGGAAAAATTTGTAACCACTGGGGTAAAACCAAAAGATGAAGAAAATTCCAAGTTCCCATAATCATAGGTATACCAAAGCGCCATAGAGGGTGTTCCGGAATGAAGATCTACAACATGGTCTGTTTCATCCATTACAGTTTTCAACACTGCATGTGCGATTTGGTTTGTCAGAAATCCTGAATCCATTCCAGGGAATACCCTATTCAAATACAAATGGTCTGGACTCACTCTGTTACCAACTTCTAGCGCATAGGGGTTCGCAGCAGGGCATAATATTACTCTGCCACACAAAGCGGATTCATTTGCGAGAACTTCTGCTAGCTGCCAGAGCGCAAGCGTAGCCAGCGGTTTATCGCCAAATATCCCTCCCACAAAAGCCGTAGAAGGCCCAGGAGAAGTGCCCTCCAAAATCAAAAACCGTATCTGCCAAGGCATCCCGTCCGCTCGACACCCTACGCTTATGTCATGCGACTTGACGTTAGACATCTAAAAACGAAGGAATCACTTCTTCGCCAACTTGTCGAATCGCATCTAACGTAGCTCCAATTTCTGGTCCCTGATAATGGCGCATCCTGACCATCATTTCCTCTGGCTGAAGCGTTTCGACCCACTCTCCTATTTGATCAATCCATGTGGCAGAAGAGCCACATAGCACCCGATCCGGCAGGACATGATCAAGCTCTAGGGCGGACGAACTACCCACATCTTTTAGCCATGGATCATAATCTATATGGTACGCATTACCCCTATCAAAATAGACACGAGAATATCCAAGAACATGAGGGCCGTACGCTTGTCTAGCTGCTTGATCAGTCTGATCTATCCAAGCTTCCCTAAAAAGTACTATCCTGGGAGATTTTCCCAGTAAATCACATTCTTCTCGATACACCTCTGCCAGGTGATTAACCCATTTCCCACTACGTATCGGATCTGTTATCCAACCGTCTGCTGTCCGAGCGGCACGACGCACACCCGGCACGGACCAAGCGCCGATAAATACTTCCAGGTTATCCGGACCGAGAGCCGGATCTCTTGGAGGTACCTTACCCGCCCAAGGTTCTGGAATTTCCATCTCTATTCCGGCTCTGTGGGCTGCAATCACATCCATTCCAATATCCATCCTCACCTTGCGTTCCTTTAGAGAGACACCGAAAGGATCAAAATCTCCCTGAAAGTATCCCACTCCAACGGTCAATCTAAATCTATTGAGAAACATCGCCTCTATTAAACTAGCATCCTCTGCCACTCTTACTGGATGCTGCGTAGGTAATACCGTCACCGAAGTTCCAAATTTCATTTTTTGTGTACGAGAAAGTCCCATAATACAAGGGATAAACGCATTGGTAGTATAGCTAGTATCTCCCAGATGTTTCTCTCCTGAATACGCTCCAGAAAAGCCACTTTCTTCAGCCACCTGACATTCGGACAAAAATCCTGGGATATCTAGAACTCTCTCCCCATCTACAAGCTTCTGAACTGCTGGTGCTATACTAAATTTCATTGGTTCACCCTCTAAACACAAATTGGTGGCTTAACATCTTTCCATGGTCGCGCTTGCTCTAGCTGCGCTGCCAATGAAAAAAGAACATCGTCTCTGCCATAACCCGACATAAGTTGAACACCTATTGGAATGTTGTTCTCATTCCACCAAAGTGGAACTGACATAGAAGGAATACCGGCCTGGTTCGATATAGCCGTAAATGGTATGAATTCAAAAACTGCTTTAAGATAGGAATCGACATCACTTGAATTTGTATCTAATGTCCCTATCGCAGGTGGCGGTGTTGCAGTGACAGGAGATAACAACATGTCGTAGCGGAGAAAAAAATCTCCCACGTCTCTTCCGGCTTTATGCATCGCCCAAATTGCACGCGCTAAATCTGCGGCGGTTCGATCATGTCCAATTTTTGCCAAGAACCTGATCACGGGCTCTATCTCTTCATCTGTAGGTTCTCTACCAATTTGATCAGAGTAAGAATCAACGGTTCCCTGAACATTTGCTGCGATTATCACAGTATACGCTGCACCAACGGCTGCGGCGTCGTATTCTGGCACTGCCTCTTCCACACTATGACCAAGATCCTTCAAAAGTTCGATAGCGTTATCAAGTGCTTTAATGCAGTCGGGGTGGACCACCGCTCCATTCAAGGCTTCTCGTTGGACCGCTATTCTCAATTTTGTGGGTGGAATACTTAGTTGCTCTAAAAATGAACGTCCAAAGCTTGGTCCACTATAGGGATCGCCAACCGCTCTGCCACCACCTACATCCAGAAGGACAGCACTGTCTCTCACACTAATTGTTAAAGCATGCTCGCTACTCAATCCATTCCATGCTTCACCCAGATCAGGACCACAGGGCATCACACCTCTTGACGGTTTAAAACCAAATACCCCGCAGCATGAAGCAGGAATACGAATGGAACCTCCTCCATCTGAACCATGGGCCGCAGGAACAATTCGACTTGCTACAGCCGCTGAGGCACCTCCGCTAGACCCACCTGCACTCAAATCTAAATTCCATGGATTAAGAGTTGCGCCGAATAAAGCGCCTTCAGTGCTTGGACAGCATGCAAATTCAGGTGTATTGGTTTTTCCAAAAATCACCAGCCCGGCTTTCTTATATCTGGATACCAACTCTGAATCATGATTAGAAGTATTATTCGACATAAACCTGCTGCCAGAGGTGGTCGATACTCCCGCATACGATGCTCTTATATCCTTCAATAAAAATGGCACACCAGCCAGCGGACCATCTGGTAAGCCTGAATCGATAGTTGCGCCAGCATGCTCATACATTCTTAGTACGACAGCGTTAATCGTGGGATTAATCTCTTCAACCGATGAAATTGCTGCTTCAAGCAACTCTCTCGGCGAAACTTGCTTCTTATGCACTAATTCCGCCAAACCCATTGCGTCAAAATCTTTATATTCTTTCACTTTTCGCCTACCCTTCCAGACTTACATACTCCTGAACATAATTCAGTCCTTGGAACATATCAAGAGAACAAAAAAAAATCAAAGCTTAGAATATGATAAATATACTCATCATATTGATTGTTTACTTATAATTGATTAACTTACCCTATATTAGCGAGGTATTCAGGTTCCACGGTCTTAGAAAAAAGGGGAAGAGCATGAATCGATTAATTAAGTTTGCTGGTGTTTTTTTATCCTTCAGCCTATTGTTAACAAACGCAGTGGTCTATGCCCAGTTAGAAGAGGTCGTTGTGACCGCGCAGAAGCGAAGTGAGTCTCTGCAGGATGTAGGCATATCTATATCAGCCTTTTCGGGTAGAGAATTACTGGAAAGAGGTATTGATGACATAACGGCTCTTGATGAGACGATACCAAATTTACGAATTACAGATGGTCAGGGAAAAGGCGGCGCGGTACCTCGATTTTCCCTACGTGGAGTCGGATTTCAAACTGATCCAACAACTGTTTCCAGTTCGCCCGTAGCAATTCATGTTAACGAAGTACCCTATCCCTATCCGATCGTGGGATTAAATTACCTTTTTGATCTGGAGCGTGTAGAGGTGTTGAGAGGACCGCAAGGTGATTTGTTCGGACTCAATACTACTGGCGGCACCATAAACTTCATCACCGGCAGACCCACTGAAGAATTCGAAGCCTCTGTCACAATCGAAGCAGGACGCTTTGAACATACCAAGATAGAAACGTACGTCAGTGGCGCTATCTCCGATTCTGTGCGTGGACGTCTTGCTTTTTCTCGCGATGAGAGAGGCGAGGGCTTTCAGACAAATAGTTTTACGGGTGCAAAACTTGGAGAAGCGGAACGATGGGGGTTGCGTGGCACGCTAGAAATCGATTTATCAGATGACGCAAAAGCTCTTATTTCAGTACACCGCACAGAAAATGATTCAGATGCGCTCGCTGCCCGACCATTGACTACTACCTGGGGTATAGGTTTTTGGCTACTGGGTGATCCAACGCAAGTGATCCCTGGCTCTACCGAGAGTCATTCCGTTGGTTGGGGGTCAGACGTTTTTAATCCAGATAGTGACCCATTCTATGATCGGAAAAGTACAGGTGTCTCGGTCAGACTCGATTGGGATTTAGGCGACATGACACTTACTTCCGTAACCGGTTACGAGGACTTTGAGCGATCTGATATGATTGATCCGGATGGATCAAATTTCAGTTACTTTAATTATCTCTATCAGAGCGACATCGAAGCTTGGTCGACTGAGCTAAGACTCGCATCCGATACTGATGGCCCAATTAGCTGGCTTGTCGGTGCCAGTTATGCTGACGACACGACACTTCAGTTGAGCGCTTTCGATGCGCGAGATGAAACGACTTTTCCAGGTATCGGGATGCAAAACCCTACGCAAAAACGAGATGTGTGGGCGATCTTCGGTCATCTAGAGTGGGAATTTGCTGATAAATGGACACTAATTACTGGCCTTCGATTTACTGATGAAACGCGAAGTCAGACTCAACAAGGCACCTTTCAGGCCGGAGATGGCTCTGGACTCGTTTCCGCGATTACAGGTTTTAAACCGGGTCCAACTCTTACGACTCCAGGAGAAACACTCACGGGAGCCGTATTTGCTTGTTTCGTAACGGGTAACCCTGACGATTGCACGCCTGGACCACCAGGAGGGTATTCCGATTCGATAACATACGATGATTTTTCTGGAAAGGTCGGCGTTAACTATCAAGCAAGCGATGAGTGGATGCTTTATGCGAGCTTGTCCAGAGGATTCAAATCAGGTGGTTTCGCTGACAATGCTGCGTCTAATAGAGCAACCTTCGCGCCAAACAAGGCTGAGTACATAAATGCCCTGGAAATTGGCGCTAAAGGCGAATTCGAAGATCGTTTGCGGTTTAATGCGTCAATATTCTTCTATGATTATGAGGACCAACAGGTTGTTGATGCTATAGTTGATCCACAAATTGGTTCGATTTTAGCAATCGTAAACGCTGACGAGTCGGAAGTTTATGGATTTGAAGTTGAAGCGCTGTGGGCTCCAGTTGAAGGTCTTAGTATTATTCAAAACATTGGATATTCCCATGGGGAATTTACGACATTTAATGAAGTTGATAGCTTAGCCACAAGAGCCCAAGCATCGGACCCAGGTTGGGATGGTACATACCTACCAGTGTACGTTGACTCTGCCGGAGAAGATATTGGTTTTCCCGAATGGCAATACTATGGTGCATTCAGCTACCAGTGGCCGATCAGTCAGTTTGGGTCGGGTCTCGTTGGTAGAGCAACATTTGATTATTCCTACCAGAGTGAAACAAATCTAGGTGATACCTATGTTGGAGCTGTTGATCCAACTGAAACGGGTTCACTTGATGTCGATTCATACTGGATTGCAAACGTCAGATTGTCTATTGCCCAGACGGATAGTTGGGAAGTCATGCTATATGCCCAAAATGTTTTTGATGAAGAGTATGAGCAGTATAAAGAGGCCGTCAACTCTTCAAATATGGTTATCGATGGTATGCCAAGGGAGTGGGGTATCCGATTTACTAAGGATTTTTAGTTTTTTTTAACAGAAACACTGAAACCTAGTCTCTACCGAAGTGAGCTAGGTTTCATATAACCCCGTTAGCAGACAAAAGTGGCATTACTTGGTCGGCAAATCTCCTCAGGTCCTTTTCGTAATCCTGAAACGTCAGCATAATTGCATCAACTCCCGCCTGATCAAGTCTAGTCACTTGGTCAGCCACGTCTTCCGAAGTGCCCATTACGTGGATCGCACCTCCACTTGAGGCTAGCATATCTAGTGTAAAATCGTCGAAAGAACCACTTCCTGCGGTTAGATCGTTCATCCAATTGTTAGCAGCGACGCGATCAGTCTCCGCCAAAATCCGATCTAATTCCTCCTGAGCTGCCTTTCTTGAATCTCGCCACAGTAAGAAAGGAAACACAGCAACTTTCACAGTTCGTCCTTCCATTCGAGCCCGCTCGCGGATCTTAGGAACAACTACTGCTGCTTGATCGACTGAGGTAAGCGAAATAAACGCCCAATCACATAGCCTTGCCGTCATACTTTGTGCATCCTCCGACGTACCTGCATTTGCAATTGCGGGTTGTACGCTGGGCACCGGGCGAGATTCCCCATCCGAGATTTGGTACCACTTAGAGCTATGATTAACAGGAAAATTTCCAGACCAAAGTTCTCTTAGTATTTCAATGAACGCGGCTGTTTTCTGGTAACGCTCGTCGTGAGGCTCTAGTTGAATGCCCATCATTCCAAATTCTCTTTGACTCCAGCCGCTAACCACATTTAAACCCCAGCGATCCTGACTAACATGTGCCAGCGTTGCTCCCATCTTGGCTACGACGAAAGGATGAAAGAGAGGAACGTGTATCGTGGAAAATATATTTATCTTGCTCGTTGCTTTTAGCAGGCTTGCTGCCCATGTGATTGTTTCTAGCGATTCTCCTAGGAAATTCGTATCACCGCCAAAACCTTTCCAACGACTCACGGGGAAAAGATAGTCGAACCCTAGGGATTCTGCGTGCAGGGCTATTCGCTCATTGCTCTCGTAATGCCATTGATTTGGCGCCACATTGTGGCGAGAAATGGAAGGCATGTTTGAACAGTTGGGCATAAATAAACCCAGTGACAAGCTCATTTCGTGTGTCTCAAAATCT
Source organism: Flammeovirgaceae bacterium (assembly GCA_002691385.1). Taxonomy (GTDB): domain Bacteria; phylum Bacteroidota; class Bacteroidia; order Cytophagales; family Cyclobacteriaceae; genus UBA4465. Next base: position 10,117 of record NZHT01000051.1, read on the forward strand.
AATAAAGATGGTTTAATTAACTAGCGTTTCGCGGCTAAATCGAATGTCGTGAGCTTCTCTATCCCACGAGTCAGACGTTATTCCCTCATTTCGGAGCACCACTTTCATTACTTTGGAAGTTGGTGTTTTTGGAAGCTCATCCAATACCCGTATATATCTCGGCACCATGAAATAAGCCATCCGTTCACCAAGAAAACTAATTAATTCTTCCGGTTCTATCTTGTGTCCCTCGACCGGGGCAACAGCTACCATAACATCATCTTCCCCCACGTCACTTGGCACTGCATAGGCCGCTGCCTCTCTAACCGCTGGATATGCCACTACCTCCGCTTCCACTTCGAAAGAAGAAATATTTTCCCCCCTGCGACGGATGGCGTCCTTCATCCTATCCACGAAATAATAAAATCCGGATTCATCCTTACGAAAACAATCTCCCGTATGAAACCAGCCATTTCTCCAAGCTTCGGCAGTAGCCTGCGGCTGCTTATAATAACCGCTATTCATTCCCCATGGACGATCCGTCCTTACAATCATCTCTCCAACCTCTCCCAACTCGACCTCACAGTCATTATCATCTACCAGTCTCACGTCAACACCTTCACGGGCCAGGCCACAAGTCCCTCTCGATGCAGGGTTTGGGGTTGAAACTATGGGTGATGATATTTCTGTCATATTGAAGATTGTATATACATCTATTCCAAATCTTTCGTAGAATTCTGAACTAGTCTCGGTCAGTGGAACCATAAAAGCGACCCGCACTTTATGATTTTTGTCCTCAGTGGAAGGATCTTGCTTTAACAAAAATGTGGTCATAACGCCTAATAGGAAAAATGCCGTTGTTTCAGTCTCACGAACAAAAGGCCAAAATTTTTCTGTGTCAAAAGTATCCATTACTGCTATGGATCCTCCACGCGCTAACATAACAAACGTAACTCCCATCCCCCCAATATGGAAAATCGGCATATTAATCAGAAATCTATCTTCACCTGTTACAAAATGCCAAGTTTCCGGACCAGCATTCGTAAAAATATGGAGATAAGAAGAAAGCACTCCCTTTGAGGGTCCGGTAGTCCCCGATGTATAGATTATCGACTGTGTGTCCCATGGCTCTATGGGACACACAAGGTCGGGAAGTTCAGAGTTGGAGCGGGCTAAAGTATCGTAAGAGACCGCCGGTAAAACGGCAGGCAAATTTTCACCAACAGTTACCAGTTTTTCTACTAGTGCTGTGTTGGCGCCTTCCAATCTGGATAATAACTGACTATGCAAAATAAGCACTCTCGCATCTGAATTATCCAATACATGCTCCAAAACAGAACCTTTATAGGCAGTATTGAAGGGTACGAAAACTCCACCCAGATAATTAATTGCAAAAAAGGTGAGAATTGCCTCTTTACCATCAAACATCCAGACGGCAACATGGTCTCCTTGATCAATACCCTGCTCCGCTAGACCCGACGCCAATTGCACAACTTTCTCTTTAAGCTGGAAATAGGTCCATGTTTCACCATCCGTAAAAACTGCAAACTCTTTATCAGGTTTTTCTAAAGCGTATCTATCTATAAGATAACGGGTTACGCAGACGTCTCTAGACAGAATTCTAGGATCACTTGTAAACGATTTTTTCATCCGAAACCTCCTTCAATAGTTACCATCTTGGTAGTCCCTGCTTGAGGACCGCTAACTGCCAACAATGAAAAAGCCATATCTAGTATATGATTTACTATATCAAGAGCAGACCATTTGCCACCAGGCACATACCAAAATGAAACCCAAGTTACCATTCCACTTATCGTTTTGGCAGTCAGACCAGTATCCTTAATAGAAAAATGACCCGAAACGACACCTCTATCTAGCAATTTTGCCAAACGATGATCAAACAGGCTACGCTGCTCTTCAATACTTCGGGCTTCCTTTATTTCGAGATTTTTTTCTTCTCTCTCATAAACAACAATATACTTTTGATATTGGATAACAATTTCTGTCACCTCGATCACTAACTGTCTAAGATTACCTACAACACTATCGTTACTTTTCTCGATACGATCAAATGCCGCTAGAGATAATAAAATGCCCGTTTGACAGATCTCGTAGAGCAATTGACTTTTGTTCTTATAATAGCCGTATATGAATGGTTTAGTTACCTCTAGCTTAGCTGCAATAGCTTCTATGGTAGCCCTCTCATAACCTAGCTCGTAAAACAAATGACACGCCTCTTCTTGTATGCGCTTCTTTTTAAATCGGGATATTTCATCCTTCAACCCTTTAGTTTCGGTAGCTTCATTTTCCATCAACTAATTTCTCTTATTAAATGGCTAAATCCAAAATGTTTCGCACATCTGAAGAAGATTCGATCTTCCTAGGATTGGTTCTAGCCCAAAAATCCATCATTGTATATTCAGCTATATGGTCAAGTTTATCCTTGGAGACACCAACCTCGGACAAGGAACGAGGCATACCAAGTTCAGAAATGAATTCGTCCACTATTTTACTAGCTGGTTCTTTCGGACGACTAAAACATTCACTAATACGTCCCTGTCGATCTGCATTAACAGAACTGTTGTAGTCAAGAACTGCAGGTGCCATAACGCAAGAGCAGTACCCGTGTGGAACGTCACAAGTCCCTCCTAGGATATGACCGATCGCATGACTGGCGCCCATCGGGACACCACCAATGATGGGAATCATAGACTGCCATGCTCCAATCTGACAACGCAAGCGTGCATCAATATTATCAGGAGCTGCATGGACCATTGGTAGCGCTTTGCTGAGAAGTCTTAGCGCACTCTCTGCAATACCATCACTAAAATGGTCTGATGAAAGAGAACCTAATGTCTCTAAGGCATGGTCTACTGATCTAACACCAGTCGAGGTCCACAACCAACCGGGAGTATGTCTTGTTAATTCTGGATCTAGTATCACAGCTATCGGAGCCATCATGGGATGCTCAAATCCTTGCTTGTGACCAATATTCTCATCAGTCGCTCCTGCTAATGGATTAAATTCTCCTCCAGACAAAGTGGTAGGGCAGCAAATGACTCTTAAATCAGGACTTTCAAACTCTGGCTTTATAGTCTCGCCTGCCTCATTAACGTAGACATGGAAAGGTTCTAAATCATCATGGCTCATTAAGCCGTGCTTTAAAATCAAGGGGATTATTTTTCCCGCATCAGTTACGGAGCCGCCACCAATAGTCACGATAAGGTCTGCTGCATTAGCCCGAGCTTTAGCTGCGGCTTCCAAAATAGAAGATCTGGGAGCGTGAGGTGGAATACCGTCATGGACACAAACCACCCTATCTCCTAATACCTTGCA
>NZHT01000052.1 GCA_002691385.1 Flammeovirgaceae bacterium
TCACCGGTCAATGGAGCTCTACCATTTCTTGATTTTTTGATGGCATATAATTCAAGAAGCTCAACTGGATCAAGATCATTTTGAGTGTCAATTTTTTTAACAAGCCACAGGAATTTAACCGTTGAGGGGATGACGGATTGAACGCTGGAGTGTTGAAGAATCCTATTGATTCTAGAGGTATCTTTTATTTTGTAAACTAAGCCATACTGGGCCTGCAGTAAGCTAAAAATAGGAGATACCTGATTGTTTTGGGATGTATCTAAAGAAGCAAGGGCTGTGTCAACCTCTTGACTTGTAGATGTGCCCTCGTCTGTGGTACTATATATCGTAGTATCATTGTTATCCGATAATAAAGTAGAAAGATTTTCCAACGCAGATGCGTCAACGGGTTGTTCTTTGGTATCAGAGATCGAAGTAAAACCAATTTCTTTTACGGCAATATCATTTATGCTTTGAAGTATCGGGGTTAGCTCATTGATTTCATAAACTTCCCAAAATTCTAATTTTGCAACACCTTGGAGTAATTTTCTTACACGCTCTGGATTGTCCACACCTGGTAATTCTATTTGTATCCTTCCGGAACCTTCTAGTTTTTGAATGTTGGGTTGGGAAGTACCAAATCTATCAATTCGAGTTCTTAGAATATTGAACGACCGATCAATGGCACCATCGATTTCCGTACCAATGATTTCCAAAACTTCTTCATCTGTAGAATTCAAATTGATACGACCTCTATTGGAAGTATTGGAAAAAATATAAGCTAATGTTTTTTCAGATTCTAGTTGTTTGTAATGGGCATAAAATTCATCTAAAAAGTTAAGTTGTGTTCCTCGAATTATTTTTTCCGCCGTATTTATAGCTTCCAAATAATTTGGATCTTGGTTGTCATCACTGAGCCCTTTAAGAATATCTACAGGAGAAACTTCTAGTGTTACGTGCATACCTCCTTGTAAATCAAGCCCGAGATTTAGTTCTGTTTCCTTGACATCTTGATAGGTATAATCTTGTCCTAAAAGCGAATAAATAGGGGTATTCCAGGCCGAATCTAAATACCGTTGTTTTTCTGTGAAATTCACAGTTCCCGAAGGATCGGTAGCCTTATCAGTGGCTTCTTGTTGTATTCCTTGGGCGACGAACGTAAAAGAGAGATAGTAAACACACAAAAGAGAAATGATAACAGTCAAAAAGACTATAAAACCTTTGTTTTTCATATTTGATAAGTATTAAAAAAAGTAATTGAAAATTTAAATTTGAATAAGTGAGCGTTCCATGGATATCCTAAGGGGCATTAGGAGAAACAATTCGCCGGACCAGTACCAGAAAATATTTAGAAAGGGAAAGATTAAATTGATTTGATAAAGAGGTTATACATTCACTATTCTTAATGCCTAAAAGAAGTGGTGTTAAATCATCAGAAAATTTAAAATTCAGAGTTACTGTAGAGGATTGGTTTGATGTATATACTGAAACGGCCAATGTAGTTACATCATTTTCTTGATTCTCTGAAGACGCACAGGAGGCCATCACTTTTTGTTTTACCTGTGGGAGAAAAGCCATAGAAGACGCCAATGATAAAACCATTACCGCAACAATAGTGGTCTTATAGATCCAAATGTTATTTGCAGTTTTCACAATTAAACACAAAGGTAAGAAATTTATTGTCTAGATACTATTATTTAAATGTTGCCTAATATCATCACAGATTAAAGCGAGGGGTTCATCAAAATCATGGTGATTTGAAATGAGTATATCTGCTTGATTTTTCAAGGGTAAAATATATTTTTTGTAAGCTGGTAAGGCATGTCTTTCAAATTGATAAACAACCTCATCAATGGTATAACCCCTGTGATGGGAATCTCGTTCCAATCTTCTTTTGAGCATGACATCCTCTGGAGCCTCTAAAAATATTTTGACATCTAATATTTTTGATAGTTTTGGATAATAAAAGACAAACAAGCCTTCAATTATAATCACAGGACAGGGTTGAATGATCAGTTTTTTGGGTTTAACTTTTTTTTGATTGAAGTTATATTCCATAAGTTCAATGGGTATTCCAGATTTTAGTTTGATGAGGTCAGAATAAAGCCTATGATGATCAATAGCTTCAGGGAGGTCAAAGTTTTCAACACCTTGTTCGTCTTTGACTTGAACATCCAAAGGCAAATAATAATTATCTAAAGAAACCTGACTTATTTGATTTTTCGAAAAATGCTTTATTAAATCATTTGCAAACAAGGTTTTTCCTGAGCCACTCCCCCCAGCAATACCTATAATCATTTGAGGCATCATTTTGATATTAAATGTGCAATTAATTTTTTAAGAGCGATACCCCTATGAGAGATTTTGTTTTTTTGATGCAGGGACATTTGAGCAAAGGTTCTCTCAAATCCATTTGGCTGAAAGATTGGATCATAACCAAATCCTTGGATACCCTTTTTTTCTAAGATTATTTTTCCATGAGCCACTCCTTCAAAAATAAATTGCTTCCCTTTTTCATCAAAATAGGTAATGATGGTTTTAAATCGGGCCTTTCTGTCTTTTTGATCAGTGAGATTTGCTAACAATAAATCGATATTATCCTCACTATTTCCAGATCCAGCATATCGATCTGAAAATACACCAGGCTCGTTATTAAGGGCTGATACTTCCAAACCTGTATCATCTGAAAAACAAGCTTTTTGATATTTTTTAAAAATGTATTCAGCTTTTATGAGTGAATTTTCTTCCAAAGTATTACCGGTTTCAGGGATTTCTTTTTCATTAAGATCACCCAACCCTTGAATCGTATACATAGATCCTAAGGCATTACGAATTTCATTTAATTTGTGAGAATTGTATGTAGCAAAAAGAAGTTCCATCAACGGACATAAAGAGGGGAAATCTCATATCTGAGAACAGAAAATGGGGAGATAATATTAGACGGATCACTTAAGGAGCCAAATCCTAAAGCAGACGGCAATAATATTACAACTTGCCCCCCAGTTTTCATATTGATGAGAGCCGATGAGATGGCTTCAGATAAACCATCTCCCTGAAGCGATGAGAATAAAGAGGTATACTTTAGCGTCCAACCTGAGGAAGTATAGGTAAAAGTTAGAGGATCATAAATCGGATAAATGTAATATTCATTTGCATCTGGAGTAATTGTTGATTTAAATATAACGCCGCTTGCGTCGTATGCAGTATAATTAATGGTAATAAGATCATTATAACTTATACTGTCACCTTCTCCAACGCTTTGGATCGCATACCTCGCACCTGAGGCTGTAGTAAAGACAGGATCAAGATTATTTTCCTTGATGTAGTTATCTATAGTGAGACTATCAGACTCCCATATTTCTTGATAATCCACGGTTTCAATGGATTTAATTTCTTCACAAGAAATGAAAAATGACATTAAAAACATGATGGAAAAAGTCAGCAAGAGTTCAATCAATTGAAACGATTTGGCGGCATTCATATTTTCTTTAAAAACAAATGATTTAAAAAATTATTCTTTTTTATTTTAGCTACGCGTAATTCTCGTAAAAATTATCCTTCGTTCCCCCCTTTCATACTGGCAAATTAACTTAACATCTTTGAATTAGATTATCAATTGTTTCATTTTTATTTGACAAAAAATGTGAAATTGAGTACTCGTTGCGTGAGCATTGTGAAGTATTTTGGGGGGAATTAGATATTTTTTGAAGATTTGGTCTATCCATATTTTTCTTTAAAATCAAGAATCAACGATTCAAATTTTTCAATGGTTTCTTCGAGAGAAAGGTATGAAATGCCTCCCGAAGCATTTCTGTGACCTCCTCCTTCGAAATGGTCACTTGCAAATTTATTTACAGCAAAATTTCCAGTAGATCTAAAAGATAATTTAACTTCTCCTTGATCTTCTTTAATAATGGTAGCCATTACGACTCCTTTGATCGATAAGCCATAGTTTACCAAACCTTCGGTATCTCCTTTTTGTAAATCAAATTGCTGAATATCTTTTTCAGAGATTGAGAAATAGGCAATGTTTCTTTTTTGGTCAACTATCAGCTTTTCAAGTAGTGAAAAACCAACAAATCTCAATCGGTTAATAGTATTGGTATCATAAATGGATTGACTTACTTGATTAACATTTGCCCCTAAATCAATTAATTCTGCTACCGTTCGATGTACTTTCGAGGTAGTATTTCCATATCGAAATGAGCCAGTATCAGTCATAATACCTGCATAAAGACAGTTCGCAATATCTTTTGTTATGGCCTTTTTCCCATCAACTGATAGAATAAAATCATAGATTAATTCGGCAGTTGCTGCTGCAGAGGTATCCCAAAGTCGGTAGTCATCAAAATCTTCAGGATTTAAATGATGATCGATCATAACTTTTAATGCTGGTGACGAAGCTACTGCATCTGCGAGTCCTTTGATTCTTCTTAGATCTGAAAAGTCTAAACAAAATATCAATGCATAGGATTGAATCATTTCAAGAATTAAATCATCATTTGTTGAATTGAACTGAAGAACTTGATCGTTTCCTGGGAGCCAAGAAATGAAATTGGGATAATCTGTAGGGGTGATTATCTGAACCTCATGACCTTTAGCTTTGAGAAAATGAAAAAGCCCAAGAGAAGATCCGAGTGCATCAGCATCAGGGCTTGCATGAGTTGTAATGATGATTTTATGGAAATCATCTAAAATGGGAATTAAGTCGGTAACGGGCCTCATTAATTTTAATTTTGTAGGAACAAAAAGAAGCAAAAATTATAAGAATTAAGGGGAAACACAAAATTATTAATTTGATCGAACTAATTATTTAAAATACTTACTTTTGTCGCTCACAAAACAATATACCTTTTAACTAAGCTAATATGGGATCGACAAAGACCTTCACAATTATTAAGCCGGACGCGGTAGCTGCCGGTAATTCTGGGGCAATTATCAAGATAATTGAAGCCCATGGATTTGTAGTTAATGCAATGAAATTAACACAGCTAACAACTGTTCAGGCTGGCCAGTTTTACCAGATCCATAAAGAGAGACCTTTCTATAATGATTTAGTTGACTATATGTCTGGGGGTCCTATTATTCCTATGATATTGGAGAAAGTGAATGCGGTGGAGGATTTTCGAGCCCTTATAGGGGCTACCAATCCGGCTGAGGCAGCTGAAGGAACCATACGTAAATTATTTGCTAATTCTATCTCGGCTAATGCCATACATGGGTCAGATTCTAATGAAAATGCCTTGATCGAGGGGGATTTCTTTTTTTCTAATCTAGAAAAAATGAAATAAATAAATTATACCTTCTCTAATGACAAAGTGTTGTGGATTTTAAATACGATTGACTCGGAGCTCCATCCAAAAGTTATTAAAACCTTCACCGAGATGGAGCATGATTTTTTTAAGTTGAAGCAACTCTAGGACTGCTAGAAAGTTAAAAATTACCAGTATTTTTTCCGGTTCCTGGGTTAATAACTCTTCGAAAGAAATGCGTTGATTTTTACTTTGATAAATCTTTGTAATCAAGACCTCTTTTTGCTTTTCGATGGTATAGGGATAGGGGATAACCTGATGGATAGGTTTGTTATTTTGTAGTTCATAGCGGGTTACAATTTTATGAAATACTTTCATAAGCTTGTAAAGATCCAAATCTTGCATTTCGGCATCAACATTCACAAACGCAGAAATTTTTTTAATCTCTGTGGCTAGATTGCCACGGTTTTCTTTGTGCAAACGCGTGGCTTCTAAATGAGAGAGTTGTTCAATAACAGATTTATATCTTTTATATTCCAAAAGATGTTTCACCAATTCTTCCCGGGGATCAATTTCATTGCCCAGTTCGTCTAAAACAGGCCTGGGGATTAACATTTTTGCTTTGATACGCATCAATGTAGCGGCTACTAAAATAAATTCACTTGCCAACTCAACATTCATTTTTTTCATTTGATGCAGATAGTCAAGAAAATCACCAGCAATAGTTGCAATTGGAATATCGTAAATGTCTAATTCATCTCGTTCAATAAAAAACAGGAGAAGGTCAAAAGGTCCTTCAAAAAGAGGGAGTTTAATTTCAAATTTTGTGTGTGGGTTGTTAATTGTATAATCCGTCATCAGCTTAAGCAAAGATGCATGATTCGGAGAACCAAAAAAAGATTATTTTTGTAAATAACCGAACAGTTCGTTAGTTTGTATCAACAACTTTCTTTTGTAAGATTATTAAATATGCAAATTGAACAGGGACCACTATTATCGAATGTAGATTATCCGGTAGATTTACGGAAATTGGAGAAACAACAATTGACTCAATTTAGTGAGGAATTGAGAAATTACATTGTTGATCATGTATCTATCTATGGAGGTCATTTTGGGGCCAGCTTGGGTGTGGTTGAGCTGACTGTAGCTCTGCATTACGCATTTAATACTCCAACCGATCAACTTGTATGGGATGTTGGGCATCAGGCCTATGGGCACAAAATAGTAACAGGAAGAAAATCTGATTTTCATTCCAATCGCGTATATGGCGGGCTATCTGGGTTTCCCAAACGCGATGAAAGTGAATTTGATGCCTTTGGGGTAGGACATTCTTCAACGAGTATATCTGCAGCACTAGGGATGTCCATAGCCAATCAGAAAGAGGGAAAAGATCGGCAGCACATTGCGGTCATTGGAGATGGTGCCTTGACTGGGGGAATGGCTTTTGAAGCCATGAATCATGCCGGTGTCTCCAACTCCAACCTCATCATTGTATTGAATGATAATTGTATGTCTATCGATCCCAATGTGGGTGCTTTGAAGGAATATCTTACAGATATTAGTACTTCACAGATCTATAATAAATTCCGTGATGAGGCATGGAAAATTTTAGGTAAGATCAGTAAGTTCGGTCCTAATGCGCAGGAGCTCGTGGCGGGCATAGAAAACAGCATAAAGACTTTTCTACTTAAGCAAAGCAATTTATTTGAGTCTTTCAGTCTCAGATATTTTGGACCCGTGGATGGACATGATGTGAACCATTTGGTGCATGTCTTTAATGACCTCAAACAGATCCCAGGCCCAAAAATTTTACATTGTATTACTAAAAAAGGTAAGGGTTACGAGGCGGCTGAAAAGAATCAAACGATATGGCATGCTCCGGGGACTTTTGATAAAATTTCCGGTGAGATTCATAAAAGTTCTTCCTTGACTCCGGAACCACCGAAGTATCAAGATGTATTTGGTCAAACTTTAGTCGAATTGGCCAGTGAGAATTCAAAAATCATGGGAATTACTCCTGCCATGCCTTCAGGGTCCTCTATGAATATTATGATGGAGGCATATCCTGAGCGATCATTTGATGTGGGTATTGCCGAGCAGCATGCTGTTACTTTTTCTGCGGGTTTGGCCACACAAGGAGCGATACCTTTTTGTAATATTTATTCCACATTCATACAGCGGGCATATGATCAGGTAATTCATGATGTTTGTGTTCAAAATTTACATGTGGTATTTTGTCTTGATCGAGCAGGTTTTGCTGGAGCAGATGGGCCTACTCATCACGGCGCTTATGACATCGCCTTTATGAGATGCATCCCTAACTTGATCGTTTCCGCACCCATGGATGAATCTGAGCTTAGAAATTTGATGTATACTGCCATGCAGGCAGAGCAGCCATTTTGCATAAGGTACCCAAGGGGGAAAGGAGTTTTAGTAGATTGGAAAACACCTTTAACTAAAATTGAATTGGGAAAGGGTCGTAAGATAAGAGAGGGAAGAGATATCGCGCTACTCACTTTTGGGACCGTCGGAAATTATGCGTTGACGGCTCATAAAGAATTGGAGAAAATAGGTGTGACTGCAGCTTTATATGATTTACGTTTCGTTAAACCCATAGATAAAGCTTTGCTGCATGATGTATTTAAATCATTTAAGCATGTGATCACCGTTGAAGATGGTTGTATCATGGGTGGGTTCGGAAGTGCTGTGGCTGAGTTTATGGTGGATAATGCTTACCACGCAAAACTTGAGAGATTAGGGATTCCCGATCGAATGGTAGAGCATGGAACACAGCTAGAATTACATAAAGAATGTGAATTTGATCCGCAAGGTATTTATAAAGCTGCGATAAAAATATTAGAGATTGAAATCGCTTAGGAATCTTCGGAAAAGCCTATTCAAACAAAAATCTGAGTCAAAAGAGTCACTACTTTTTCCACCTCTTGAAAGGTATTATAGAAAGGTACAGGAGCCACTCTAATTACATTTGGTTCACGCCAGTCGATGATCACTCCATTTTTTTTAAGGTGATCGAATGCTATTTTTCCTTGATCATAAAAATAGATAGATAATTGACAACCTCGTTCTGATTCATTTTTGGGAGTCAGTATTTTGATGTGAGGTTTGATGGCAGTATTATTCACTAATAAATATTCTAAATATCCCGTTAATAAAATACTTTTCTTTCGAAGTTCGTGAATACCCGCTTTTTCAAACATATCCAGAGAAGCTAAATGGGCTACAGAGGAAATAATATTGGCGTTGCTGAGCATCCAACCGTCGATTCCAGGAATAGGATCAAAATCATTTTCCATTTTGAAACGAATGGTCTCATTTTGTCCCCACCAACCTGCTAATCTGGGGAAATCTGGGTTGTTTCCATGTTTTTCATGTAAAAATACTCCTGAAACATTACCTGGTCCCGAGTTTAAATATTTGTAGCTGCACCAAGCTGCAAAATCGACTTTATCTTCATGAAGGGTCATGGGAATATTTCCTGCGGCATGTGCTAAATCGAATCCGGCGAAGGCGCCAACTTTATGTGCTGCATGCGTGATGGATTTCAGATTTAAAAATTGGCCACTATAGTACTGAATACCCGGAAGCAGCACTAAGGCCAGCGCGTCTCCAGTAGTTAGAATGGCATGGCAAATTTTTTCATTAGAGAAATAACCATTTTCATCAGGACTAATTTCAATGAGATGATCCTTTGGATCGATCTCTTTTTGCTTCATGTGAGAGGTGATTGCAAAATAATCTGAAGGGAAGGCTCCTTTTTCAATGATCATCTTTTTCCTTTTCTCTTTGGGTTGATAAAAAGAGGCCAGTAGAAGATGCAAATTGGTGGTAAGATTATTCATGGCGACCACTTCATGAATTTTTGCTCCCACAAGGGAGGACATAGTTTTTTTACCCTTATGATGATGCGAAACCCATGGATCTTCATCAAAATGTCCTTCAACCCCTTTTTCTGCCCATTTTTTTAGTTCATGATTAATTTTGGAGAAAGTGATTTTAGGTTGTAAGCCCAATGAATTACCACAGAAATAAATAACCTCTTTATTATTTTGCTTGGGGATATGAAATTCTTTTCGAAATTCTTTTAAAGGGTCTTTTTGATCAAGAAGTCGTGCGGTTAAAGGGTCTTTTTTAAAATGTCTTAATTTGTTCAATTGTTTCTTTAATTAATCCGTGGAGATGGCTTTTGGATTAAGTTTTGCAATTTTATGAGATTTCTTTGATTTTTGACCACAGTATCCACAAGTCAAATATTTTATCAATTCACCTTCTGCAACTAAGGTTGCGGTCTGTATTATTTCTTCCTTAGAGACTTTCAGTGTTTGATAATTACATTTGTCACATTTTAAGGCATGAAGTCTACCGTTGTATTTTTCAATTTTTGTTACACCAGTTTTTTCATCAATCCAAACATCATAATCTACTGAATAGGCATTTTCTTCTGCCTGCATTCCTTCATCTAAATAAACATCTTCTTCTTCTTCACTTAATAACTTCATGACATTACCATTATCAGAAATTCTTGGTGAATATCTTAATTTTTTAAGTCTCTTTTCAATATAGAAAGGGAAATAAAATTTAAGCATATTTTGAACGACAACACTTATGATTATTGTCATCATAGAACTTAAGAAAAGTCGTACAAAAAACCAAAGCCAATTCGTGGGGTAGAATAAGGTATTGAGCAGGAGGGTTGCTCCAATGGCAAAAAGCAAAAAGGAAAACCACAAACGATTTATTTCACTCTTGTTGATGTAATCGTATCGAGATTTTTTATCACTCGTGATCAGGAGTTTCAAGTAATGGGTAAAGACTAGTAAGAGTCCAGACACGATCAACAAAATGGCAGTATAATTACCATACTTGTTCCAAGCAGAGAGTATGTGATCAGGTATTAAAGGCATCATGTTAAAAAATCGGTTAAAAGACCCGCATTCATTAGATAACCCTAAATTAATCAACTTATTTCAAAGAAAACATTCTGGTGATCAAGAAATAGTTGTTTTGATCTATATTTTTTAAAAATTCACTCTAAAAATATCTTTAGTGAGTGGGAAGAAACCTTGAGAGTGGTAGCAAATCTACAAGTCCTTTAATTTTTTTTCAGGGATCTTATAAAGGATGACCAAGCAAAAGGGTTTAAATAATTACTGGCCGCAGATTGATATTGATATCTATTGTAGTTCATTTGTTCATTCATGGCATTGCGGAAGTTGGCATTCCCACTATTGACTTGATTGCGATACATTTCTCGCATGACTTCACTATTCATCCAGACATTGAGATTGCTTTGATCAAACTCATTAGGTAATCGTGTAGCCAAAATACCGGCCTTAAAAGTAGCCTCAGAGGGATAAGGAAAGATGGCTATATCTTCCAAATACAATATATCTTCAGTTAGATATACGACTAACTTCAAACTATTGGGTTCTTTGTGAGCAGGGATAATATAGTAGGTTTTATCAAAACCTACTGCGGAAAATATAATACTGTCCCCTTCCAAGACAGGCATTGAAAAAAATCCATAAGGGTTGGTGGTGGTTCCACGTCCTCCTTGAGGGACGTAAACATGAACACCTGGGACAATAGATGCGCTATCATTGGCAAAGATGACACCAGTAAATTGAATTACCTTTGGTTTAATTTCATCACTTTGACCATAGGTCAAAAAAGTTAGCGCAAGGGAGAGAATAAAGAAGATGCTTATTTTTTTCAAGGATGAAAAAATAATAAATTCACACGAACAAAACACAAAAAGTTGACTTTTATGATAACTTAGTCAAAAAATATCAATTTTGAAGCTCAAAAAATTCAGTCTTTTAATTGGAACCCAAATATTCAAGTCCTTTTCGGAAGAGGCTAGAGTTCGAATCATTCAATTAATGCTAGAAGCAAAAAATCTTACCATTTCGGATTTGGTATCAATTCTAGACTTTACCCAGACAAAGACCTCAAGACATGTTGCCTATTTAAAAAATGCGGGTTTGGTTAAATCGCAAAAATTAGACCAATGGGTAGTTTACAGTCTCAAAGAGGAGGTTATAGAGATTGTGAGTAAGATGTTGGTATTCCTTCAAAAAGACCCTCAATTATTAAAAGATCTTGAGGTATATGCTATTATGGATTCCAACAGAGAATTGGCTATGCATAAGGTAAAGACAAAAGAATTGAGAGCGTGACCAAGTTATTTTTTGATTTAGATCATACTTTGTGGGATTATGATACCAATGCGCGAGCCACATTACTTGATTTATATAGTACTTTTGAACTTGCACGATTTTTCATCGATGAAATTCACTTTGTCCAAATATTTAAGCAAAAGAATGATCAGTTATGGCATCGATATAATTTAGGAGAAATAGATAAGTTTGAAATTCGAAATCATCGGTTTGGTTACATCTTAAATGCCGTGAAAAACAAAGATATCAACTTGGCCCAAGAATTATCAAATCAATTTATCATCGAATGTCCTCGGAAGAAGGAATTGATGCCCAATGCGCGTAAAGTTTTAGATAAACTCTCAAAAGATTTTGAATTAGGAATTATTACTAACGGTTTTGATGAAACTCAACATACCAAATTGAAATATAGTAATATTGATCATTACTTTAAATGGGTGGTAACCTCCGAGTCTTCGGGTTACAGAAAGCCAGCTAGAGGCATTTTCGATTTTACTCTTGACTGTAGCGAAGGAACTCAAGGGGACATGGTTGTCATTGGGGATAATCTTCAAACGGATATCTTAGGAGCTAACAATGCAGGGTGGAAATCTGTTTGGTACAACCCCCAAAAAGAATCCATAAGACCCTGTCAATTGCAAGTTCATGACTTGATTGAACTACCTATGCTATTCCTATAAACTGTTTTGATTGCTTATATTTGAATTACAAAAAATTAAAAATATAAACAATGTCTAACGGAAATTTCAAAATACCCCAACCTTCCAACGAACCTGTACTGAGTTACATCGAAGGCTCCTCTGAAAAACAGGCAGTGAAGGAAGCGTTAAAACAGGCAAAATCTCAAGAAAAGGATGTGCCTATGTATATCGGTTCTGAGGAAATTAGGACCGGGAAAAAAGTTAAAATGAGTCCGCCTCACGACCATCAATTCGTTTTAGGATATTTTCACGAGGGGGATGCCAGTCATGTACATGATGCCATTGATGCGGCATTGGCAGCTAAGGAATCTTGGGCAAATTTTAGTTGGGAGCACCGGGCTGCGATATTCCTCAAGGCGGCAGATTTAATAGCGGGACCTTTCCGAGCTAAGATTAATGCAGCAACCATGCTTGGCCAATCTAAAAATATATACCAAGCTGAAATAGATGCTGCCTGTGAATATATAGATTTCTTGAAGTTCAATGCTACTTATATGGAAGAAATATATAGCCAACAGCCCAAATCATCAGCTGGTGTCTGGAATAGAATGGAGTATCGACCCCTCGAAGGATTTGTATTTGCGATTACCCCATTCAACTTCACATCTATTGCGGGTAATTTATGTACAGCTCCAGCAATGATGGGAAATACAATTGTGTGGAAACCAGCTTATACACAGATTTATTCGGCTCAAGTTATCATGGAAGTCTTTAAAGCCGCAGGATTACCTGATGGTGTGATTAACATGATCTATGTTGATGGGCCTGTTGCAGGAGAAGTTGTATTCAAACATCCAGAATTTGCAGGACTACATTTTACAGGAAGCACACAAGTTTTTAAAAATCTTTGGAAAGCCATTGGGGGGAATATTGATGTTTATAATAGTTATCCACGAATTGTCGGAGAGACGGGAGGTAAGGATTTTATAATGGTTCATGCTTCAGCCGATGTGCAAGAAGTTTCAACAGCAATAGTTAGAGGAGCCTTTGAATATCAAGGTCAAAAATGCAGTGCAGCTTCGCGCGTGTATATCCCAGACAATTTATGGGAGGATGTTCGAGAGCATTTAATTAGTAATTTGAAGTTTATTAAAATGGGCTCTCCAGAAAATTTCACTAATTTTATAAACGCGGTGATTGACAAGAAATCTTTTAATAAAATTACAAAATATATTGATCGTGTGAACTCATCTAATGATGCTGAAATCATAGCTGGTGGTAATTACAACGATGCTAAGGGTTATTTTGTTGAGCCAACCGTTATTTTATCCAGAAATCCCCGTTACGAAACGATGTGTGAAGAAATATTTGGACCTGTTGTCTCTATCTATGTGTACCCTAAAGATGAATTTGAAGCTACCCTCGCACTCGTTGATCAAAGCTCAGCTTATGCTTTGACGGGAGCGATATTTAGCAAAGATAGATATGCTATTGAGCAAGCTTCAGACGTTTTACAGTATGCTGCTGGTAATTTTTACATCAATGATAAGCCTACAGGAGCAGTAGTAGGGCAGCAACCATTTGGTGGAGCGAGAGGTTCTGGAACCAATGATAAGGCTGGAGCACAAATGAATTTATTGAGATGGGTAAGTGCACGTACAATAAAAGAAACATTTATGGGAGTAACTGATTACAATTATCCTTTTATGGATTCAGAATAGGCGAGTTTTGAATCAACACATAATTCTCAGAGTTAAATTTTATGATTTTACACATACTCATTATTTAATATGTAGTAGAGCATTTACTTTAACATTGGTTTATAAATATGATTTAATCTAAAGTCAATTATTTAGTTTTTAATAAGATATAATGATATTCAAAAATAGAACATCAAAAGTTTCGTCAAACTTTTTAGACCAATTGGCAAAAATTTTAAGTTTTTTAACTTCAAAAACAAGAAGAAAAACAATCAAACAAAAAAGAAGTCGAAGAAGACAGATTTTCTTTAATTTATTACACATTCAATAATTTACTTTATAAATTAAAATATAGGTTAGCAAATACGAATTGCTACTTACTGTACCCTACATTTTTGGAATTATCCGATGACTAAGTAAATGAACAACATGAGATTTTTTTTTATAATTTTAATTAGTTTAATGTCTACTTTATGTTTTTCGCAAGTAGACCATTGGGAGAGTGTAGTTCTGCCGGGTGATACCTGGTATTATATGGTGCCAAGTAGTCAACCGAGTGCTTCATGGAATCTGCTCGATTTTGATGATTCAAATTGGGCACAAGGTATCTCTGGATTTGGCTATGGAGATGGTGATGATGCTACTTTAGTTCCTGAAGGTACCATCTCGGTTTACTTGAGAAAAACTTTTGATATAATTGATATAAATGGGATTGATAGGATACGATTAGATATTGACTATGATGATGGATTTGTAGCGTATCTCAATGGTCAAGAAATAGCAAGAGATTTAATTTCGGGAGTTACCCCTAATTATGATCAGTTAAGTGATGGACATCACAATGCGCTATTGCCCAATGGTCAAAAACCAGAATATTTTGATGTTGACATGGATCTTATGGCCGAGGGAACCAACGTCATTGCCGTACAAGTACACAATCAATCAAGTACTTCATCTGATATGACAGCGCTACCGGTACTATCATTGGGGATCAATAATAATGGATATAATTATCGGAGTACACCGAGTTGGTTTTCAGCACCTACTGATGTGGATTTTCAATCATCCAATTTACCTATTGTAGTTATAGAAACGGTTAATAATCAATCCATTCCGTTAGAACCTAAAATCGCAGCAAATATGATTATTGTAGACAGGGGAATAGGTCAAAGAAATGATATTTCTGATGTAACCAATCTTGATCATTTAGATTTTAAAGGGGTCATAAAGATAGAAGTAAGAGGGTCATCATCATCTCTATTGCCAAAAAAACAATATGCTTTAACTACCTATGATAGTTTAGGGCAGAAGGAGAATGTGAAAATATTGGGAATGCCAAAAGATAATGATTGGATTTTAAATGGTATTGCTTACGATTCTTCGCTGATTAGAGATTATTTAAGTTATCAATTATCTAACCAAATAGGGCAATATGCTTCGAGAGGTAAATTCTGTGAAGTGATGCTGAATGGTAATTATGAAGGGCTCTATCTTTTTCAAGAAAAATTAAAGATCGATGATAATAGAATCAATATAAAAAAAATTCAGTCAGAAGATCTTGCACTACCCAAGCTTACGGGAGGTTATATCACTAAGACAGATAAAATTGAGGGTGAAGATTTGGAAGCTTGGATTATGCCCAATTATGGTGGATGGGGTAGTAGCTTTGTACATGAATATCCAAAGTCTACAGAGATAAAACCCGCACAACATGAATACATCAAAGGAGAGTTTGAGCGCTTGGCAAATACATCTAATAATAAAAATAGCTCTGTTGAGGACGGTTATCCATCTGTGATAGACGTTCCTTCATTTATTGATTTTATGATTTTGAATGAGTTTTCAGCTAATGTAGATGGCTATCAATTCAGTACTTTTTTTCATAAAGAACGCAATGGAAAATTACGTGCAGGGCCTATTTGGGATTTTAATTTAACTTATGGTAATGACCTTTTCTTTTGGGGATATGATCGAAGTTTCACTTATGGGTGGCAGTTTGACGATGGGGGAAATACGGGGGCAAAATTTTGGAAAGATTTGTTTGATGACCCTATTTATAAATGCTATTTAAGTAAAAGATGGCAAGAACTTACTTATCCAGGAATGCCACTCAATACGGCGAAAGTAATGGATTTTATCGATGCAACTGTACTTCATATTTCGGAAGCAGCGGCTCGACAAGAAGCTTTATGGGGGACTACAGATGTTTTTGTTCAGCAAGTTAGAGAGCTGAAAAGCTTTATCAGTGATAGGAATAAATGGCTATCTAATCAATTGACATCGATAGAGTCCTGTTTATCGGTAACGAAGCCAGCACTTGTAATTAGTAAAATTAATTACCATCCGTCAACTGAAGAGGATGAAGTTTCAAGTGATTATGAGTTCATTGAAATCACCAATATGAGTGATTTATCTGTCGATCTTACTGGTATATATTTGGGTGAGCTGGGACTTACTTATCAATTTCCAAAAGGGATATTTTTGGGGGGCAATACTAGTTTATATCTAGCTAGTGATACAAAGTCTTTCGAAGATCGTTATGGATTCACTCCTTTTGATGAATTTACAAGAAGTTTATCGAATGAAAGTGAGAAAATTTTATTGCTGGACGGTTATGGAAATGTAATAGACGAGGTTACTTATTCGGATAAATCCCCCTGGCCTACAGAAGCAGATGGTTCAGGTGCTTATTTAGTGTTGGAAGAACTTGCACTAGATAATAATGATGGAGCTAATTGGGAAGCGCAATTCAGTTTACCCATTTATGAGGGTATATTGGGGGGGTTAAATACACTACAACCTTTGTTATCCATCTTTCCTAATCCATCTCAAGAGAGATTGCACATTACCGCTAATGGATGGATTAAGGTGGTTAAGATTTGGAATATTGAGGGGAAATGCGTAGATCAATATCGTTTTGACAGTGAAAAAGTTGAACTGGTATTGGATAACTATCGGGCAGGGACTTATTATCTTGAGATACAAATGGAAGAAGGGCGATTCTTAAGAAGAATAATAAAGAATTAATCCCCTTTCGAGGATTGAATAAATAAAGGATACTATTACGTTCAAAGTTAGGGTTCTTTGTCGGTTTATAAGTCGAGTAGTTGTTAGGAAAGGGTGATAGAGTGGGTGAAATTTATTGGTTAAAAAAAAGAGCAAAATAGAATTATATTGCTCTTTTTTCAAATTTGAAGACTAATAAAGATTTAGGAGACACTACCTAAAGTTATTTTTCTATCTTTCTTTTCTTTAACCTTCTTTCGGCTCTTCTCCCTTTTCTACCTCTTCTAGGCGTTTCATCAACGACAAAGGATCGTCTTTTTTTAAACACTTCTATACTTTCAGTGTTCTTGTTTGAAAGAACGTTATCAAAAACATTGATTGAAGCTTCGATTGGACTTGCTTTAAGGAGAAAAAGACATAAAAATGCCGTCGAAAAAAGTATAATTTTTTTCATTTTTTGTAAGTTTAGAAAGTTTTGTTAAATCATTTAGTAGCTAGATTTAACAATTTTATAATTGAAAAATATTTATTTTTCAATCTTTCTTCTGCTAGCTCTTCTATTTGTTCTACTTGCTTTTCTCTTTCTTGGCATTTCTTCTGACGACATCACAGTGACTTCCTTATTTTGATCTAGTTCAGATAATAAAATGCTGTTATTGACTTCCTGAAGCATCTGAAATGGCGAGGCCTGAGCAAACGCAAACATCAATAATGTTGTAAAAACTGCTGCTACTTTTTTCATAATAGTTTTAATTTATTTTAAAAAATTACTTAAATATATTATATATTAATTTTAAAAGCAATATTATTTAGAGATATATAATGTTTTAAGAATAGTTATTATATATGTTCTATTCCAATTTTTCTATTTTATTAATTCTTTCTCAAAATCTATTTTTCTTGACATTTTATTTTACGCAAGCTTCTGTGGGAGCACTCTCCATTTGCCTTCTATAGTAATAAATGCTTCATTCTTCATCTTAGATATCGATATAATATTTCTGGAGCAATCTCTATGATGACTTTGGTATTAGCCCACCAATCAACTGCAGTATTCATAACATCAATACTTTCAAATCCGTTTACAAAAACATAGTTATAGCTGACGTTGGGGTCACTGATGGTTTTATCCAATTTACTTCTTTTGTTCATTGTTCAGATATGTCATTTCTTGTATCCATTTAAGTAAAA
>NZHT01000053.1 GCA_002691385.1 Flammeovirgaceae bacterium
AATAAGATAATGGACATTCCTTTTATGAATTTAACAAAAACTATGAAGTCAAACTCACCTCAACACCTCATGAAATACCTCTTTTTCTAACACCTCAGAATAAGCCTCAAACTCCTCCAATTTATAACTACTAATGAAGGCTGTAAGTTGATCTTTTTTTGAAAAATGAGGATTAATGCCTTTACTTTAATGGAACAGATCTATGAGAAGAAGGACCATATAAGGAAGGGAAAATGGTGACATATCATAGCACTAAAAATGGGTGTCATTTGAGGAGGTTTTGGTGTTATAATTTGATACAAAAATTTCTTCTACGGATCTTCTATGTCATTTTTTTTGTTCCAAAAAGCACCTATTTTAGCTCTAAAGAGGGATTTTTTATCGAAATAATATAAATATATGTAGTACAAGAATGAGAAAGCAGTCAATTACTAATTTTAGCAGACTGGTCAGATTATTTTTTCTGTAAAAAATAGAGATATAATTCTAAGTTTTGTTAGATTCATAGATTGTGCATTCTGATTTTTGTTTAAAACATCACACTAGCCGCCCACAACTAGAATCTAATTTTTTAAAGATTGGTGAAAAGTCAGCTAATTAGATATATAAAGACCTTTTCATTTTAAGATAGGCCAAAATCATTTTATTTTTTTATTAGTTTTGTACTCCGGTATGTACCATTTCGATCTTCTATCTTGACGATGTATATACCCTCATTCAAATTAGATAGATCAATACTGGATTCTTTTGATTTAAGTACTTCTTGTCCTAAAAAGTTAAAAATAACAGCTTCTTTAAAATCACGCATCTTAATGTTTAAAGTACGTCCAGCTGGATTTGGATATACATTAAATGTATAGTCAATAGGTTTACCCAAGACAACTTTTGGGATCATCGGTATACCCGAGATTCGACGAGTAGTTACAAACCCTTTCAATCCATATTTGGCTTGCCTATTTGACTCATAATCGAAAGCATTTAAAAAATCAGAATAGCTAAACTCAAATGAATCATCAAAATAAGTATCCAATTCGACAAAAGGCTTTAATAATTCCTTATAAAAATCAAATTTTGGAAACAAATAGGCCTCTGTAAAGTAAGTCTCAAATAAGTGCTCCAGATAATAATAATACCGATCTCGGTATTCATCTACATCTAGAATCCTACTAGATAAAGGTCGAGGGTGATTGTGTCTATAAAAATGCTTTAGATCACGAGTTGCCCAATCCCTGTCCACCCAATCTATTCCAAAGGTATTGTCCGTGTCGTAAGCAATGAATTCAAACTGATTGCTCACAGGCCTAAAATACAAGTAATAATTATTGTTAAGATAACTATAACCATCCCAATGACCAATAATAGCTTCTACTGCCATTTGCCTTAGAAATCCATCTACACCAAAAACTGTTTCAATTTCTGTCTTAAAGGTGGCATCGCTTGAATTATTTAAAATTTCAACAAAATGTTTAAGCTCAGATCGAGTATCTTTTTCTTCATTCATCTTTACTTCATATAATTCAAGATCATTAATTTGACCATTATCTTCTAGTGTGGCACTATAGGCACATTTATATAAAAAACCCTCTTCAGTATCAAATCGTTTATCGACAAATTCATCATCAATTTGCTCAATATTGAGGTAGACTCCCTTAAATTCTTCATTAATATACACCACTGTGGGGGCTACTCGAGGAGCTAAAACATTCATTAAACGGTACAACTGCATACTTATAAGTTCACGAATGTGTGCAGGATCATTGACATTGGGTTTTAAATTGATTTTCTTGTAGCTTTTAAATTTTTCTCCTCCAAATTCCTTAAAATCAATCTTATACGATCTTTTGTTATGGGCTCTTGCCGTATTACCTCTCAGCCGTAGACCCGCGTTATTTATTTTTACTTGATCGAGCCTACTATTTGAGAAAACAATATCGGCAGTTACATATTTATCAAGCCACCTATTTTCTTCTGCATGCAATAAAATATTGTCGGCTTCCGAGATCTTAATACGAATTTCTGTAACTTCATCTTCCCTATATAATTCATCCACTCCCGGATTTATATTCGTATTTTGAGCATAAGTAAAGAGGACAAAAATAGAAAAGTAAAAAAAAATAAAAAGTCTCAAGATATAAGGAATAAATGATTTAACAAAGTAGCTATTTCTTATTGGGTAAGCTAAACTAAATAACACCAAAAATATGACTTATTGAAGTAATTCGTTAAATTTTATTCTTAACAATCATAACACTACCTTGCCAATCCATCATCTCTGTTATTGATTCAGGGATGTCTTTTATAAATGCATTGACAGCCTTAGGAATCCCATCCCAGGTGTGATTGTAATCATGAACAATGATGACTCCACCAGGATTTATTTTAGGGTAAAAAAACTTCAAGGCCTCAAGAGTTGGTATATATAAATCTGCGTCTAGATGTACAAGTGCAAATCGTTCTTTTTCTAAACCTATAGTAGTCTCTGGAAAATAGCCTTTCTTGAAAATGAGATTATCATTACCACCAATATATGCTCTTACTTCGGCTACCTCAGTATCTGCAAAGTTTGAAGGGCTAAATTTATCTTCCTGTTGAACTTCAGCTGCCAAATCTCTAGAATCAAAGCCATTGAAAGTGTCAAATAGATAGAGTTTTCGATCTATATCCATAAAATGAATTGCCTTAGCTGTAACTCCTTTGTGAACACCCAATTCGGCAAAAGCACCCTCAATTTGCATTTTCTTAATATACTCAATCTGAAACCAAAGGTTATAAAACCTTACTCGATCTCGAAATCTCCGCTCAATCTTAATCAGTTCAGGGGGCACAGTCTTGAGTGCTATTGCCTTTTCCCAAGCATAGGGTTTATTGATTTTATAAGACCAAAATGTCTCGAAATATTTATATCCAATCAATATTAGACATAAACACAATGCAAAGTTTAATACTTCAAACCAAGTTACAAACATAATGGACCGATTAATAGTTTAACATAACAAAATTAGCCATCATTCATTTAAACGTCTGAAATTTTTAAGTTCTGTATTGGGGACAATTACCGATCCATGATCCCACATGTCCATACTGTAGACAAACTCCTTTTTAATAACGATTCTTTCAGGTTCCTCAATAAATTCAAAAGCTTCTTTCGTCAAATTTTCTCTATCAATCACTAATAATTCCCATCCACTTGTCGTTATAAATTGCATATCTAATGAAAATTTGATTTTGTTCAGAGCCTTATCAAACAAAAATCGTTTTTCTTTCTTTTTCATAAAGAAGTCACGATCTATGGAAAAAAAATCTCGTTTTTCAGCATTCACATATTTCACAAAATAAGTAGTATCCACCTTTTCGTAGATCACTTGTACCTTTTTGTAGTTTACCTTGTGACCTATTCCTAATAAATTTATATTTTCGGTGCTTTTGCCTAATGCAAACTCATAATCAAATCGTAGAATAGCATAATTCACAGCCGCTATGTACAATACTCCTTGAAAGATTCCTTGATCTTTAGGATCAAAGCATATTTTGTAAACCCATTCATTATTATACATTGTCAATTCTTTTTGATAATTGTATTTTTTAGGCTTGCTGATAAACTCCAAGTTGTCAGAGTTAATATCAGAAGTATTTACTAAAAAGTTGTTTAAATCATTTCTAATATATTCTGCTCTTAATAAATAAAAGGTAGAATCATCCATATTTTTTATCGTTGAATCTATGTCTTCAGAATCTGGCTCATCAGGTTCTAGTTTGGTTGAAAAAATACCCGTACCCATTTTATAATACAATTCATCATCTTCAAAGCTAAGTTCAATATCTTCTGTTAAGCTCAACAATTTTTCCTCAATTTGGTTTTGCACAGAGAATCTAGTGCTTTCCTGTAAAGAAATTCCTTCGATAGGTATGATCTTCCTTTCAGAATCATGGCTATAAAAATTAACAATGACATCTCTATATGATTTAATGTCTTCAGGAATTACCTCTAAAACCTCATTAACCACTCTTTGATCGAGATCAGTAAAGTTTGATTTTAAAATCTTCATTCTGTTTGCTTTACTGAATGGTGTATTATTGTGAGTATGATAAAAGAGGCGTTGTAATTGATTGACTTGAGGATGATTTTTAGAAAAATTTTCTTCGACCAATTTAATAATTTTTAATGCGCTTAACTTCTGAGAGTAGACTGGTATTTCGGCTAAATTGATCTCTTTTGAATGCATTGATACGCTTCCTTCCAACAAAAGGGATTTAACGCTGACCCGTAAGGTTTCATAACCCATGTAACTAAAATACAAAGAATCTTCCAACCTATAAGAAGGGATAACCATGACATATTCTCCCTCAGAATTGGAGACACTCCCAAAAGAGAAGTCATTGAAAGAAACACTAGCAAAAGGCAATACCAGACCCGTCTTTGCATCTAGTACTCTTCCGGAAATGGTTTTCTTTTGAGCCCAGACCGAAAGATTACAAACAATAAAGAGACCTGTAAATAATATTCTCATAAATTAAGGGTATGCAATTAACATAACTTCTATGATGCAAATAGTACCTAACGGATTACTTTAATAGCATTGAAGGATTATTTTAATTAAAAAGCCAAGCCATCCAATGTTCATTCTATAACATTTTAATTCATTCTCCCAAGACAGAAAATCAGTGTGAAAACTATTCAATCAGCAAAGATATCATCTTTAAAAATTAGCCGAAATTTATTGATTATCGAAATGAATTTATCAAATGAATCAATTAAATCTAAATGATTGCAAATATGAACCTTAATCTAAGAATTAAAGCATTCAATATTATCACAACTATTCAAAAGATGATTACCTATGAATATGATAAATTGTGAGAAAATTTAGAAACTTTATGAAAACGGATCGAGATAAAAACATTTATATCATTGGGGCAGGTGTTAGTGGTTTAATCGCTGCACAAAATATAGAACAAAAGGGATATTCACCCACAATATTAGAAGCTACTAGTAACACTGGAGGTCGCGTCAGAACTGAGATAATAGATGGTTGGATCTTAGATGTAGGTTTTCAAGTCTTGTTGGATGCATATCCTATGAGTAAGAAATACTTGAACTATGTAGATTTAAATTTGCAAAAATTAGCACCTGGCGCTCATCTTTACACAGAAAATGATTCCTTTAAAATTGGAGATCCGCTTAGGGACATCTCTTTTCTGTTTCCTACCCTATTTTCTGATGTGGGATCACTAAAAGATAAACTTAAAGTATTTCAACTAAATCTTCATTTAAAAAGGACACAAATTGAAACCCTATTTGATAAAGAAGAAACTAGTACTTTAGCTTATTTACAGCGTTTAGGCTTTTCCGATAAAATCATTAAGCAATTTTTTAAACCTTTTTTTTCTGGGATTTTTTTGGAGCCTGATCTTCGTACATCAAGTAGAATGTTTGAATTTATCTACAAAATGTTTTCTGAAGGTTTTGCTACACTGCCTAAGACTGGAATAGGC
This sequence comes from Flammeovirgaceae bacterium, assembly GCA_002691385.1. Lineage (GTDB taxonomy): Bacteria > Bacteroidota > Bacteroidia > Cytophagales > Cyclobacteriaceae > UBA4465. The sequence goes on from NZHT01000053.1 coordinate 5,494, forward strand.
GCGATTGCAAATCAATTAGTAGATAAATTAAAGGTTACTGAAATTCAATTGAATAGTGAAGTGCGGAAATTAACTTCTGAACATATAACTATGGCATCAGGGGAAAAGTATCCTTATGATGCATGTATTGTCGCTACAGATCCTAGTAGCTTTCTCGATGGTTATTCGGTCGTACATAGTTGGAAAAAATGTGATACATTGTATTTCACCGTACCGCGAACCAATGATAAATTACCTCTTATTCATCTTTCAGCTTTTTCAGGTAGTTTAATCAATAATATTTTTTATCCAACGAGTGTTCAAGATTCACCTGATCCTAATCACGAGTTAGTTTCAGTAACTGTGTTAAAGCAACATTCGTTGTCTTCTCAGGCCCTGGCCTCTCAAGTTAAAGTGGAACTTGGAAAGTATTTTTCTATAAAAGAGGCTAAATTTATAAAGCATTACATATTGCCAAAGGCACTTCCTGACCTTGGACCTGTATCTTACAAGCCAACTCTTAATATGATTAATTTTAAAGATAAAATTTTGTTATGTGGAGATCATACCGCCAATGGTTCTTTGAATGCTGCTATGCTTTCTGGAGAACTAGCTTCCAAACGAGTATTAGACCACTTAATAAGACAAGACGGTCATATAAATTAAATTTAGGAGGATTTAAATCAATTACTCTTCTGTAGATTATCTAGAATAAAACTTACAAATCAATTTAGTTGGAAACAAAAAAGTCCTAAGCCACATTAAAAAAAGTAAAAATTTATTAACTATAGGAAAGTTAGATTATCGTGGAAAATTACTTAAATCAGGAATCTTTATTACTCATATGAAATTGTCAGCTTTTAATCTCTACGCGTTGGATCAACATCTTGATATCTCCAATTTTTGATTACAGGCTCTTCGGTTAATAGTTCCAGTTTTTGCAACTCTTTTAGGAAGTGACTTCCATGCTCTACCCGTTTCTTGTATAAAACCCCCTTTTCCTTTATGATTAAATGAATGCCAAATTGCTCTATTTGACCCAAAATGTATTCTTTTTTGGGATCTTTATCGTATTTGGGGAGTGCTATAAAATCTTCTTGATTAACCATATATTACCTTTATATTTAAAACGTCAACACACATAAATACGTTCCAATGTTAGACAAAATTTCAATCATTAATCGAAAATTTTAAATTTATCTATAATTTATGTTCAAATGAGATGTTACCTCTTCTTTTTAAATTTTTTCTGCTTTCTGTTTTTTTCAAAGATCAATTCATTGGCTTTAATTAAAGCCTTCCAATCATTGTTTGATTCAAATGCCAAATCTAAAGTTGAGCTATAATCTGTTTTATTTATAGGTATGTTTGCAATCTCACTCATTAAATCTGATTTAATATGCTCAAAAAGTGACTTTTCTTTGGTACTGCAAAAAGAGATAGCCGTACCCTTCTTTCCTGCTCGTCCTGTTCTCCCCACTCGATGAACATAAGTTTCACTGGATTCTGGTATATCGTAATTAATGACAAAATCAACATTGGGTACATCGATGCCTCGAGCACTTATGTCGGTAGTAATTAAAATGTTAATGATACCAGAATGAAATGATTGCATAATTTTTTCTCTATTTTCTTGGGACTTATCAGCGTGAAGAGTACTCGTCGAAATTTTAAAGCGATACATTGCCATTTTTACTCGTTCTGCACGAACTTTAGTCCTTACAAAAATCAAGATTTTGGCTGATTTATTTTTTTTTATAATAGAGGCTAAAAAATAACGTTTAACGTCCATTTCAATGTAGGCAACTCCATGATCAATGGTTTTTGCCACTGAGTTATTAGACGAAATCTGGATACGAATGGGGTTTTTAACAATTGAATAGGCTAACTTTTTAAGTTCTTTATTAATGGTAGCAGAGAAAAATAAATTTTGCCTTTTTAGAGGTATTTTTCGTATTAAATCTCTGATATCTTCTATGAAACCTAAGTCTAACATATGATCGGCTTCATCAAGCACCAACATTTTTAAATGTGTTAAATTAATCATTCCTTGACTCAATAAATCAAACATTCTTCCTGGTGTTGCAATCAAAATAGATGGCCCTAATTGCAATTGTCTAATTTGAGTCTCTTGATCTACACCACCATAAATACAAACTGTCGAAGCTTTAATTCCCTTACTTAAAGAAATAAAAGTCTGATGAATCTGTCGAGCCAATTCATGAGTTGGTACTAATATTAAGGCATATATCCCTTTTGATCGACGATTATCTACAGCTACCATATCCAGTATAGGTATGGCAAAGGCTGCCGTTTTTCCTGTCCCAGTTGGGGAAATGGCTAAAACATCTTGACCATTAAGTATTGGCTTAATACATTTAAACTGGATATCTGTAGGCCTGTGAAAGCCTTGCGCTTGAATATTTTTTTTGAGGGAGGTGTTTATATTATATTGGGAAAATTTCATAATCAAGGGAAAACTCAAAGATAATTCATTGCTTACTTAAATTGTTTTTTACTTCAAGTCATAGGAAATATAATTTTAAAATTATCATCAAAATCAGAATCATATGAGAGTATATCTATCATCCGATGATTGCCCCTATCCAAATGAAAGAAATATACAATCCGTCATTTTATAAAGTGGCTTTTAAATTTTTCAAAATAGATGCATTTATTTAATAACTTAGATAATATTAGAGAAGCTATTTATTGCTAGAAATAAATAGTCATTATATGTGCTATTAAAATATTAGAATATAATATTTGATAAAGGACAATATATTCAATACCTAAGTTATTTTCTTCGTCTCCCTTTTCTATAATCTTTTTTAGAGAATCTTTTATCTCGAAATTTTCTCTTTTTTTTGGAAGATGTAAAAAAAATTGATTTTCTGGCTTGTTCATCCAGATTTACACGAATATCACGGCCTTTTATCTCTATACCTATGAAAGCTTCCCCTAATTTGTTATCATGGTTTGCATCAACATCGAAATATGCACAATTTTTTTGAATACTTAAAGGTCCAAAATATTTGCGATCTATCTTTGAATTATCAGATAAAAAATGTATTAAATCTTCCTTGGTCATACCGTCAATAGTTCCGATATTGACAAAATATCTGTTAAAACGGCTATTATTTTTTCGATCAAATTTGCCTGATTCCGAGGACTCATTTAAATCAGCCCCCCCCCCTTCTTGAATCTTTAAATGATCTAATTGTGTTGTTATTAGCCTCTTGAGTATATCGTTCTTGTCGAGATGCTCGAACTGCCCATTTAGCCTTCTTAAAATACTTTCAGCCTGTGAATCTACAGTAGTATTGATAATTAAATTAGCCCAATTATTGATCCTTGTAGATTTCAGTTCTTCGAGTGCAGGCACTTCAATTTTTTCAAAGTTAATTTTGATTCTTTTTTCAATCTCGGTGATTCTCCTTTCCTCTCTCGGTGTAATAAAAGCAATAGAAGTCCCTTTCTTACCAGCTCTACCTGTTCGGCCACTCCTGTGAGTATAACTTTCTAGTTGATCAGGTAAGGTGTGATGCATTACGTGTGTGAGATTATTGACATCAATTCCCCTGGCAGCAACATCAGTTGCAATTAGTAATTGCATTGATCGTGTTTTAAAGCGCTTCATGACCGCGTCTCGCTGACCTTGGGATAAATCACCGTGCAAGGCCTCAACGCCATAACCCAAGTTAACCAAGTCATCTGCTATTCCTTGAGTTTCCCTTTTAGTTCTACAAAATAATATACCACTCATATCAGAATGAATATCCATAAACCTCCGTATGGCTGGCACCTTATTCGATGATTTTGTAATCACATACTTATGGCTTATGTCTTTGTTAATTTGTACCTTTGAATTTACAGAAACCTCAACTGGGGTCCTCATGTATTTTGTTACTATTCTTCTTATTTCCTTTGGCATCGTAGCTGAAAACAACCAAGTCACCCTTTCCTTAGGAGTAAAGGATAAAATCTGATCTATATCTTCTTTAAAGCCCATATTGAGCATTTCATCAGCTTCATCTAAAACGACATATTGAACTTGATCCAAGTTAATCGCTTTTCTTTTTATTAAATCTATCAATCGCCCAGGTGTTGCTGTTACAATTTGAGTTGGTTTTCTTAAAGAACTTATTTGATTGGTGATAGACGCGCCACCAAAGACGACTTCCACGTTGACACCCTTTACACCTTTTGCGAATTGAGAAATTTGCTTTGCTGTTTGTTGTACCAATTCTCGAGTAGGTGCCAAGACCAAAGCTTGTACAGATCGGTTATTACTATCCATGAGATCAATGAGCGGAAGCCCAAAAGCGGCTGTTTTTCCTGTTCCAGTTTGTGCCAGACCAATAAAGTCTATTGGTTTCTTACTGAGAAGCAAGGGAATTGCTTGTTCTTGGACAGGAGTAGGATTGGAGAAGCCTAAATGGTTAATAACACCGACCAATGGATTAGATAATCCTAAATTACTAAAAGTATTCAATGGGAAATTTTTTAATGAAGCGCAAATCTAATCAAATGCATCGAGCTTAAGTTTTTATTCTCTAATAATTAACCATTAATCAAATATTAAGATTGGTCAATGGTTCTATTTATTTCGGAACAACTCTCTAATCGATTTTCAATATTGTTATTAATGCAAAAAATCAATTAGGATATTTATTGTTAAATGAAATTTGATTACCATTACATAACATTGGTTAGTTTTCTTTAAGTTAATAATAATTCTTTTATTGACAGATATAAAAAAATACAGTATCAAATGATATTCACAGCTCCACTTCAAGCCTTTGCCCATTGGGAAAAAAACCCCCCCAATCAACTCATGTTCCATCAGCCATTTTTGCAAGGTTCTGTAAGAATGACTTACCAAGAAGCCGGTATTGAAATTAGAAAAATGGCTCAGGCTTTGATTGCAATGGATTATGTGCCTAAATCTAAAATTGCCTTACTTTCTAAAAATTGCAGTCATTGGATCATGGCAGACTTAGCAATTCAAATGGCAGGACACATCTCTGTCCCGATCTATCCAACCATAAATGCCGACTCTATTGCCCAAATCATGGCGCATAGTGATTCAAAAGCAGTTATTATAGGAAAATTAGATAACTATGAGGCTCAAAAATCCGGTTTAGAAGGTTATACAAAAATAGGTATTAAGGCTCATCAAATTGAAGAAAAATTGAGCTGGGAGGATATGGTTGCAAGCAGTGAAGCGTTGAAAGAACTTCCTGAACAGAAAGCTGAAGATCTGTTAACTATCATGTATACTTCCGGTACCACGGGATCACCAAAAGGGGTTATGCATAGTGTCAGTTCTTTTAATACAGTAACTAACACTGCAGTAAAAGCGATTAATTTGAAGGCCAAAAAGCTTCGTTTTTTCTCTTATTTACCTCTTACCCATATTGCAGAGAGAATTGGCATCGAAATGTTTGGTTTGTATCAAGGAGGAAGTTTCAACTTCCCCTTATCAATTGAAACTTTCGCTGATGATTTAGCTGCTACCCAACCAGATTTGTTTTTTGCGGTACCTAGGATATGGACCAAATTTCAGGATAATATCTTAAACACGATCCCTCAAAAAAAGTTAGATTTTTTGCTGAAAGTACCTATTCTAAACAGCATCATCAGAAAAAAAATCAAAAAAAAATTGGGGTTATTGTACACTCAAGCTATTTTCACGGGCGCCGCTCCAATATCTATAAGCCAACTCATTTGGTTCCAGCGTTTGGGAATTGACATTTGTCAAGCCTATGGTCTTACCGAAGATTGCATTCTCTCTCATTTTAACCTGCCTGGAAAAAATAAATTTGGCTCGGTCGGAAAACCGCTTGGTAACGTTGAAATAAAATTTTCTCCTGAAGATGAAATCTTAATCAAAAGTGAATGTTTGATGCTTGGCTATTACAAAGAAAAACAAATGACAAGTGAAGTATTTACAGAAGATGGTTATTTAAGAACAGGAGACATCGGTGAATATGATCATGATGGCTATCTATGGATTACCGGTAGAATTAAAGATCAATTCAAGACGGACAAAGGAAAATATATTTCACCAGCACCTATTGAGCTTGAAATGTTGAAGAATTCAGACATTGATCAAGTTTGCGTAGTTGGTACAGGCATTCCTCAACCTATTGGCCTCATCGTATTATCTCAGACAGGAAAAGAAAAAGAGCAAGTCATATTGATAGAAAGTCTTGAGCAAACTATCGAAGCTTTAAATCCAACTTTGGAAAGTGTGGCTAAAATTCAAAAAGTAGTAGTTATGAAGGAGGATTGGACCATAGACAATGGCCTACTTACCCCAACGCTCAAAATAAAAAGAAATCGGGTTGAAAAAATTCATCAAGACATGTACAGTAAATGGTTCAGTGAGGATGCGTCCATATTATTCGAATAAGAGTTTATCAACCAGTATTCCTCATCGCACTAGATAGTGCATTAATAGAAAGCATAATCTCTGTTTGAGTTTTTTGTGCTGATTTTTCATCTTTAAACCTTTCTTGTCTCCATTTTTTCAATAAATTAATCTGTCGCTCATGAATTGGATTCATCAATGAGGCTCGTAGCATATTTGAACAATAATGATTCACGCGCCTCTCTTCAATAGGTCGTTCTAATAATACTTCAAAATGATATTTCACACGTGCTAGTTCTCTTAAAAATAAGTTCGTAAATTTTTTTCTGATATTCTCATTTTTAACTAAAGAAGCATATTTTAGCATGATTCTCTCATCAGTAGCCGCAATACTCGTATCTATATTAGTAAATACATATCGAATGAAGGGATCATCTTTCATTTTTAATTTAAATACATCGTAATCCGCAGGAGATTCATTTTTTAGTTGATCTAATGCCGTACCAATACCATACCAACTGGTCATATGAAATCTACATTGACTCCAAGAAAAAACCCAAGGGATTGCTCGTAAATCTGATAAAGAATTAGTTTCAGTTCTTTTGGCGGGTCTCGATCCAATCTTACTGGTTTCAATAGCATCTATAGGTGTTGCTTGTCTGAAAAAATCCATGAAGCCTTTTTCATTGATCATCTTTTCATAAGTCTTTTGAGAATTAATCGATAACTGCTCTAATATCTCTGCTTGTGCATGGAAAACTCTCGGAGAATGTCTATCTAAAATAGTCTTTGACAAGGTATTGGCTGCCAATAATTCTAAATTATAGGCAGCATTTACCTTATTCGCATACTTTTGTGCAATAGTCTCGCCTTGCTCAGTCAATCGGACATCGCCTCTTAAAGCTGAATGTGGAAGGGCATCAATAAAATAATGAGTAGGTCCCGATCCTCTACTTATAGACCCACCTTTGCCATGGAAATACCTAATTCTAACCCCATTATCAACACCCACTTGACTTAGATTATATTGAGCTTTATATAGATTCCATTGGCTGGACATAATCCCTCCATCTTTGTTGCTATCGCTGTAACCAACCATAACTTGTTGAACAGGTTCCTTCTCATCTTCCTTAAGAGCTTGCAATGTTCTTTGTGTAAAAGGGTGATTTAAAAAGCCATTTAGAATCTCAGGGGCCGCTTCTAAATCGCCAATAGTTTCAAATAATGGCACTACAGGTATTTTGGAAATCAATCCTGTTGTAGCCATCTGTGTAAGTCCCGCTTCTCTAGCCAAAACATACACTACTAGTAAATCAGACAATGAACGAGTCATACTAACTATCAATGAGCCGATACAATTCATACCATACTTATCTGAGTGCTCAGCAATGACCCCAAAACATTCCATTACTTTTTTAGCATGTGTTTTAAGTACTGTTTTTGAATGTGTAAACAAACGAGCCGAAAGCAACTCTTTATTTAGAAATTCAATACGCTCTTCTTCACTCCATTCGGAAAAATTACTTTTTTCTGCTAATGAAGCTTCTAGAAGCTCATCCATGGCCTTATCATGAAAAGTGCTGTTTTGTCGAATATCCAGTGCCGCTAGGTGAAAACCAAAAATTTCAACAATTCTTAAAGTAGCGTTTACTTCGTTGTGGGCCGTAGTTTGGGCACCAAATTGAATCAACTCTTTTTTTAATGCTCTTAAATCTGATAGCAACTCTGAAGAATGAAGATAGGCACCTTTAGATGTTGATAATTCGGTTGCATGTCCTCTTTTAGTATCCACAGGAAGCTTAGCAATCATTAAACTGATAAACTGCCTAAAAACCTCACCTTTATTGCGTGTCAATATTTCTTCACCATACCCTATTATTTCGCCCTTCATTTTAATTATCCGAGCTTGTAGGCCTTGACTAGAAGCTTCGATTGGGTGAGCAAAACTTAACTTTTTAACTAGGTTTAATAATTTTCTTCTAATGACTACAAATGCATTGAGTCTTAATTGCAATAGTGTATCCCGAGTGACGGTACTCGTTACCAAAGGATGGCCATCACGATCACCTCCTACCCAATTACCAAATTTTATTTTTGGAAATGCATAATTCTCTGAAATTTCATTAAGCAAGAAACCTTGATCATTGCAAGCGCTAATCAATCGCTTATCCAATATTGAAATAACATCAGGAAATACATTAATTAAATAATGAGAAATATTTCTTAATTCAGAAGCTATATCGGGTTTTTCTAAATAAATTTCACCTGTCTTCCAAAGATGATAAAGAATTTGCTTTATTTCCTGCCTCAAATCACCTAGCTCATGTGTGTTGTACATTGAGTTTTCACGCTGAACCATTTTCAAATATAAATCCCTGCGATGCTCCAATACAGTTGCTCGCTTGGCCTCAGTAGGATGCGCTGTAAGTACGGGTTCAACAAAAACTTGCTTTATCCCCTCTATGACTTCTGCATTGGATATGCCATTAGCATGCAACTTTTTGATATTAGAAGTCCAAAGACCACTGACAGCAGATAAATTTACACTTTCTTGTCTTCGACGATTTTGAACAGCTCCGTTGATCTCCGCCATATTGATCAATTGGAAAATTAATGAATATAACTGCAAATGTTCACCCGCAAAGAATTGATCTATTTTGCTTTCCATATTAATCCAAGGAATTTCTTTAGCAATATCTAAGTCGCCATTCTCCTCTAAGACTTCTCTTAAAGCAGTTAATAAAAAAAACAGATCATCATAAGGTTTCCCCATTTTTTTTCGTACGGTATTGAAAACATCATTCATAAAAGATTTGTTTTAACGATCTAAGATAGATTAGCATTTTTTATGGTGAATCAGGAAAAACTTGGGGCGTGTCACAATATTAATAAGGAAAACTGAAAAATCTATCAGCTCATAAGCAATTGACGCTTATATTTGCATTATATTTTAAAAAAAAACTTTATTATGGATAATCGAAAATATTTACCCCTTTTATTGATTTTGGGAGCTTCAGTTTTGCTACTTTTTTCCATATCAAATAGCATATTCTTTACCATACAAGCTACCGAAAGGGCCGTTATGTTTAAGAAATTTAGCGGGGGTTTAGATAAGGATAATATATATGAACCTGGTTTTCATTTGAAAGCACCTTGGAATGAAATCTATGTTTATGACGTTTCTGAGAATCAAATTGAGGAAACTATGGATGTACTCGACAAGAGCGGATTGAGTATCAACATTGACGTAACAGTTAGATTTCATCCTGTTTATGATTCAATAGGTGAAATTCATGAGACTTTTCAAAAGGATTACATTCGAAGACTAGTCATTCCTGAAGTAAGATCGACGGTAAGGCAAGTAACTGGTAGGTATACCGCAGAAGAGATTTATTCGACCAAACGGCCTGAAGTTGAAAGTGCTATTAAAACTGAAGCCGCAGCTGTACTCGCAGCCCCAGGTAACAGTATAGTTATGAGGGCGCTTCTCATAAGATCTATTTCACTTCCTGAGCAAATTAAAGAAGCCATAGAAAACAAATTAAAGCAAGAGCAAGAAGCTTTGGCATATCAATTTCGGTTAGCCAAAGAACAAAGTGAAGCAGAGAGAAAGCGCATCGCAGCAGAGGGTGAGGCAATCGCTAATAAGATCATCAACAATAGCTTAACGAATGAACTATTAAAAATGCGAGGGATTGAAGCAACTATCGAATTGTCAAAATCTCCAAATGCCAAAACAATAATTGTTGGAAGTGGCAAGGATGGTTTACCTCTAATTCTTGGAGGAAATAATTAATAAAACCAAAACTTATAATATTTAGAATGTCAGATTTTGCTCAAATAATTGTAGACGGTAAAACCTATAAACTTCCAATTATAAGAGGTACAGAAAATGAATTGGCCATTGACATAAGTAAATTTAGAGCTCAATCAGGCATCATTACGCTTGATCCTGGTTTTAAAAATACGGGGTCCACCAAGAGTGCTATTACTTTTTTAGATGGAGAAACGGGAATTTTGAATTACAGAGGCTACCCGATAGAGCAATTGGCTGATCATTCTACATTTACTGAGGTTTCTTATTTGCTCATCTATGGGGAGTTGCCTACTGCTACAGAGCTAGCCGAATTCCAAAATGCTACCACGCAGCACACCTTGGTACATGAAGACTTTAAGACGATACTTGATGGATTTCCTTCCACAAGTCATCCAATGGGTGTACTTTCTTCATTGGTTACCGCGTTAAATGCCTTTTATCCAAAAAGTACAAATTTGGATAAGAGTCCTGAGGCCATAAACTTAAGTATCATTCGCTTATTAGCCAAAATGCCTACTTTCGCAGCTTGGTCCTACAAGAAAAAAATGGGTCAGCCGGTAAATTACCCCAATAATGACTTAGATTATTGTAGTAACTTCCTTCACATGATGTTCGCTTTACCAACCATGCTCTATGATATAAATCCCGTGGTTACCAAAGCATTAGATAAGCTCTTGATTCTTCATGCCGATCATGAACAGAATTGTTCAGCAAGTACGGTGCGTATTGTAGGTTCATCTCAAGCAAGTTTGTATGCCTCCATTTCGGCAGGGATCAATGCACTGTGGGGACCTTTACATGGAGGAGCCAATCAGGCAGTCATTGATATGCTGGAGGTAATTAAAAGTGATGGGGGTAATATTCGTAAATGGATGGAAAAGGCCAAAAATAAAAATGATTCTTTCAGATTAATGGGTTTTGGACACCGCGTATACAAAAACTTTGACCCAAGAGCTAAAATTATTAAAATAGCTGCAGATGAGGTTTTAACTGCCCTTGGCGTTCAGGATCCTATTTTAGATATCGCTAAGGAGTTAGAAGAAAAAGCATTGGCTGATCCTTATTTTGTTGACAGAAAATTGTATCCTAATGTAGACTTTTATTCAGGGATTATCTACCGTGCTTTAGGTATCCCTACAGAAATGTTTACTGTAATGTTTGCGCTCGGCAGATTGCCAGGCTGGATTTCACAATGGCAAGAAATGCGTGGTAATCAAGAACCCATCGGGCGACCAAGACAGATTTATACGGGAGAAGTAAAGAGACAGTATATTTCTTTAAATCAACGGTAAAAATTATATTAGTATTTTCGCTTAAGTATCTCGCTAAAAATCAAGGCCTTTTTGACCCCTTTTGTTGATTTGAGCTCATTTTTAATCTCACTAGCGGTAATTTGTTGAGGTTTAACTTGAGAATCTTTGATAGAATATTCCTTAAAATTCTCATCTTTTGCTAGTGGGGGAACATTTGGAAAAGTTAATTTAGCATCTTGTACAATTTTTTCATCTTTAGATGCCGGATTCGGAATCGTTGTTTTGTCAGATACAAAATTGGGGACTTCTCCATCGGGTGATTTTTCATCCATTAAAACTTTTACATCTTCATCTTCTGTCCTTTCTACTTTACTCAAACCAGTTAGTTCTCCCAATAATTCTTCAAATGTTTTGACTTTTTTAGATGTGGTGCTTTCTTTATCTTCCAATTCGGGAGTGGGTGGCTTATTCTTTTTTCTTAACTTCGATAAAAAATATATCGCACCTAAAATAAGATATATCCAATTTTCAATGTTATCCATAATCTTAAAGATAAAATTAGCCTAATTTTATTAGCTTGGCACCAAAAAAACTAATCATTTTTACCTATGCAACTAACGCGATTAGAAATAAAAGGCTTTAAAAGCTTTCCGGACAAAGTAGTAATTAATTTCGACCGAGGAATTACTGGGATTGTTGGTCCAAATGGTTGTGGTAAATCTAATATTGTTGATGCCGTAAGATGGGTCTTGGGTGAGCAAAAATCCAAAGTTTTGAGATCTGATAAAATGGACAATGTTATTTTTAATGGAACCAAAGCAAGAAAACCCACGCAACTCGCTGAAGTGTCTATCAGTTTTGACAATACAAAAAATATACTTCCCACCGAATACAATCAGGTCACCATCAGTAGGCGATTTTACCGATCAGGCGAAAGCGAATATCAACTTAACGGTGTTACCTGCAGACTAAAAGATATTACCAATCTGTTTCTAGATACTGGAATAGCCTCCAATTCCTATGCCATTATTGAATTAAAAATGATTGATGATTTGCTTAATGATAAAGACCATTCTAGACGAAATCTGTTTGAAGAAGCAGCAGGGATCTCAAAGTTTAAAAAAAGAAAAAAGGAAACTTTAAAAAAGTTAAGAGATACAGATGCCGATTTAGATCGAGTAGAAGATATCCTTTACGAAATTGAAAAAAATCTTAAATCTTTGGAAAGACAGGCGAAGCAGACCCAAAAATACTTTGAAGTAAAGGAAGATTATCGGCTTTTAAGTATCAGTATGGCACGTAAAGGAATCTTTAATCAGCAAGAAGTTTTTAACAACACTGAAAAAAAGATATTTGCTGAAAATGATAAAAAGGAAGCATTAAATATACTTTTTTTGAAAGAAGAGGCAGTTATTGAAAAATTAAAGTCTGATCTTACTCTCAAAGAGAAGGTACTGGCTGTCCAGCAAAAATCATTAAATGATCATGTTCATAGCATACGGTCTTATGAAAATGAAAAAAAAATAAAAGTAGCCAGGCAGCGCTTTCTTCAAGATAAGATCGACCAACTAAAGAGTCAAATCAATAAAGATCAAGAAAGTGCTGATCGTTCTTCATTTGCCATTGAAGGACTAAAAAAGACATTTGAAGCAGCAACCAATGATTTGAATAATCACTTAGAATTATTGAATAAACTGAAAGAAAAATTTGAGTCTCAGCAGCAAACTACTCGGGAAGCCCAAGATCAATTAGATATCAGTAATAAATACTATTTAAGTGTTCGTGAGATTGTTTTCCAACATTCAAAAAATTTAGAAATTAAAGAAATTCAATTGAATACCCTAAAATTAGAATTTGATAAAACCAATAGTGATTCATCGGAACATAATAATAATTTACTCGAATTTGAAACAAAAGTCAACGAAATCGTATTAGAGAAAGAAGAAAAGCAAACTGTTTTTGATAAAGTATTTAAAGATCAAAAGGAGTTAGACAAAAAGATAAAGTCGTTAAATGGGGAAATCAATTTAATTAAAGAGGAATTTAATTTGGTCAACAGAAACTTGTACGCTAAACAAAATGAATACAGTTTGACCAAATCTTTGATTGACAACTTAGAAGGTTTTCCCGAAGCCATCAAGTTTTTGAAAAAGAAAAGTCAATGGAAAAATACTCCGCTACTTTCTGATGTGATTACTTGCCCCCAAGATTATAGGGTCTGTATAGAAAACTTTCTTGAGCCATACATGAATCATTACGTGTTCGACAAAGTTTCTGATGCCATCGATGCCATAGCATTACTGAGCGATTCAAATAAGGGTAAAGCTAATTTTTTCATCATGGAACTTTTAGAAACCTTTAAACCTCATGATATTCTAGTGGCAGATACTTTGCAAGCGGCTACTGAACTGATAGACTATGATGTGAAATACGCCAAGTTAATTTCATATTTGCTTCATAATGTTTACATCTATGAAGGAAATAAGCCGCAACAGGCTGGTGAACTCATATTTATTGAAAAGTCAGGTAAAATCATTCATAAGGCATACAGTATTTCTGGTGGCTCTGTGGGTCTTTTTGAAGGTAAGAGAATTGGAAGAGCCAAAAATCTAGAAACTTTATCCATTGAAATCAATAAATTAAAAGATCAAGAGCAAATTTTATCTCAAAAATTACTTGAAAGTCAAAACGAATATGAACAACTCAAGTTGAAAGATAAATTGGTCGAATTAGAGGGGCTAAAAGATGAAATAAATAAAATAAATGAGTCTTATGCTACCTTTAAAACTCGTCATGAACAATTTTTCAGTCTACTCAATTCAAATACAATAAGAAAAGAAGATATTGAAAATCAAATAAAGGATATTAGTAAAGAAATTAATGCCCTGGAACCAAAGCAAAAAGAAGAACAAATAAGACTCATTGAATCGGAAAAAAGTCTAAACGAACAAAAGACATTTGTAGAAAAACTAAACCAATTATTAGCTTCAGACTCTTCGAGTTACAATGAAGCAAATGTCAAGTATCACCAAGAAAAAAATAAAGTAGATCGTATTGCTCAAGAAATTTTACATAAAGAAGAATCCTTCCAAAACAGTACAAAACGGATTAAAAATGATCAAGAAGAACTTGGAAATAGTGAAAAAGACTTAAACCAATTAATAACGAAAACCGTTACCGAAGATGATCAGCTTGTTGAAATGTACGCCCAAAAAGAAAACTATGAATCGGCTTTAAGTGAAATTGAAAAAACTTATTATCAGCATAGAGGAAACATAGAGACACAAGAAAAAAATCTGAAAGAAATTCAGCATAATCGAGAGTCTTCAGATCAGTTATTAATAGAATGGCGAGAAAAGCTAAGCGATGCTAAAATGCATCTTAATTCAATTAAAGATCGCTTATCGGTCGAATTTGATGTTGTATTAGAAAATATAGTGGATAAGGAACTAAAGCCTGAATATGAAAAGTTAGATATCAATACTTTGGAGAATCGAGTAAAAAGCTCGAAAACAAAACTCGAAAATATGGGAGCTATTAACCCCATGGCTATGGAAGCTTATGATGAAATCAAAGAACGTCATAGCTTTATAATCATGCAAAAAGAAGATCTTCTTAAAGCAAAGGATACCTTACTCTCCACCATTAAAGAAATCGATTTAGTTGCCAAAGAAACTTTTTTAAGCTCATTTGAAAATATTAAAAAGAATTTCATTAAAGTGTTTAGGACTTTATTTACGCAAGAAGATGATTGCGATTTAAATTTAATAACACCTAATGATCCATTGGAATCCCCTATCGATATTATTGCTAAGCCAAAGGGGAAAAAACCGCTGACTATCAATCAATTATCTGGTGGAGAAAAAACCTTAACAGCCACAGCCTTACTTTTCGCAATATACCTGATCAAACCTGCCCCATTTTGTATTTTTGATGAGGTAGATGCCCCGTTAGATGATGCCAATATTGATAAGTTCAATCAGATTATCCGTGAATTCTCAAAAGATTCACAATTTATTATTGTTACTCACAATAAGCGCACCATGTCCAGTACCGACCTAATCTATGGAGTCACGATGATCGAACAAGGCATTTCAAGGGTAATACCGGTAGATCTGAGAGCATTAGCTTAATCTGGCATAAACGCAAAAAAATACCCTCCAAATGAGAGGGTGTTCAATGATCTTATGACTACGTTTGCATTTGTTGCTATAATGGTTCGAAAGAATGTACTTCTCCTTTATTTTGACGAATGGTTCCCTTTTTAAAGAACTTTATCTGGGTTTTGGGATCCTCCAAAGGTAAGGACGGAGATGGAGACATATCAGATCATTTAAATCTAC
>NZHT01000054.1 GCA_002691385.1 Flammeovirgaceae bacterium
ACCATCTAAAGATGTATCATAAACATCATGACCTAATCCACTTAAATCAAATCCTAAGGCTGATGTACCATTAGACATGAAATTTAATTCCCGATTTACACTAGGGATTTTAGAAATTAAATTGACTAAGCCAGCGATTGCTCCTCCTCCATATAAGGTTGAAGACGCTCCCTTGATAACCTCAACCTGCTTTAAATTTAAGGGAGCGATTTGCATTAAGCTTAATCCTCCGGAGTAACCTCCGTACAAAGGGAGTCCGTCCCTAAGAAGCTGAGTATATTTACCATCAAGACCCTGAATTCGGATACTTGAATTATAACTTTTGTAGCTGAAGTCTGTTGAGTTCGAATCCCGGTACTTTCATTTAATAGCATACGTATATCACCAGGTTTCATATTCCCTTTTTCCGAAAGCTCTTCTCCGGCTATAAACTCGACACGTGTAGGAGTATCTTGAATGGTACGGGTGCTCCGCGTTGAACTCACAATTATCCCATCCATTTCCTCCTGCAATACCGAAAGAAATATTGTCTCTATTTCAACTGAATTAGACAGAGGAAGAGTTAATTCAATATTTTTAGTCTCGTAACCAATGTAACTTATTCTTAATGAATAAGTTCCATGAGGTAAATCTGTCAATATTAAAATTCCATCATAGTCGGTAGTTCCTCCTATGCTTAGACTTGGGAAAAAACCCATTGCTCCAATTAATGGAACCCCGGAATTCTGATCTTTTACGATAATTTTTAAAGTATTCTGAGCTCTTACAATAATAGTAGAGCAGAGGATTATAAAAAGAATAGAACCTCTATTCATATCAATGAAATGGCTAAGTTTAAAGATTATCTATCAATATCGAATAAATCACTGTATCTATTTCGATTTATATATTTTAAAGCTACAACTTTGAATAATAGGAAGCACATTTAATATACTGGAAAAATAGAATTACAAGCTTCCATTCATCACTGATGAAGAAATATAATACGGCGCATTTTAAAAGGAACTTAAGTTTGACAGGATCATCTATAAAGCAGCTACCTTTAAGAACTCTAAAGTCAGAGAAATTTGTCAGATCAGGAATCTATAAAATTAAAATACATCGTAGTATTAGATATTAAAACTTAAAACGATAATTCTTTGCATGAAAATTTCAAGTCTATTATTACTTCTTTCAATCTGTTTTTCATGTGCAAAACAGAGCCCTTTTAATCAATTAGTCAAATCACCAAATGATCTTCATTTTGATCGATTGGCAGCTGTTTGGGATGAAGCAATACCACTTGGTAATGGCCTGGTCGGTGCATTAATCTGGGAGAAAGAAGGCACACTTAGATTCTCATTGGACAGGGCTGACCTATGGGATCTTAGACCTATGGAAAATAAAGAAAAATCAGAATGGAAATTCAGTTGGGTGTATAATCAATGGAAAATAGATGACTACAAGTCTGTTCAAGATATGTTTGACGTCCCCTATGATAACGCTCCAGCACCTTCAAAAATCCCAGGTGCATCATTAGAGTTTGATGTTTCAGCCTTTGGTGAGGTGGAATCAGTTCATTTGTATATTGAAAAGGCAATTTGTGAAGTAAAATGGAAAAATGGAGTGAGATTATTAACTTTTGTACACGCCACCAAACCTCTAGGTTGGTTTCAATTTGAAGGTTTAGAGAGCCCCCTAAACTATGAATTGACTCCTCCTGCATATTACATTAATGAAGGCAACAAAGACGAAGGTCCAGTTGTTGGACAGGATTTGATAAGATTGGGTTATATGGAAGGAAAAATAGCCAAACAGAACAAATCAATCATATATAACCAAGAAGGATGGGGTGGTTTTAAATATCAAGTAAGCGTTACTAGCGAAATTAATGATGACGTGTCCCAAGGTTTCTGGAGCATTAGTTCTGAGTTCCCTGGATGGGAGAAACAACCTTCCGCTCAAGAAATCACAAACGAATATCTAAATAAAGATATTACTACCCTTTTGACCACACACCAAGATTGGTGGTCAAACTTTTGGGATAAATCATTTATACAAGTCCCTGATACAATCTTGCAAAAACAATGGTACTTGGAACAATATAAATTTGGATCGGCAGCACGAGCTGGGGCGCCACCAATTTCTTTACAAGCAGTTTGGACAGCAGACAATGGAAAGCTACCTCCTTGGAAAGGAGATTTCCATCATGACCTTAACACACAATTGAGTTATTGGCCTGCATATAGTGCCAACCATCTTGATGAAGAAATCGGTTTTATAGACTGGCTTTGGAATAACCGTGACACTTTCAAAGAATACACAAAGGAATACTATGAAACCGAAGGAGTAAATGTTCCAGGAGTATCCACTTTAACAGGTCAGCCTATGGGTGGCTGGATTCAGTATGCTTTTAGTCCAACCGTTTCTGCCTGGTTAGGGCATCATTTTTACCTACATTGGCGCTACTCAATGGATCGTGAATTCCTCAAAAAAAAGGCATATCCTTGGATAAAGGATGTTGCCATATTTTTGAAAGAAATTTCTGAAGTAACTGATAAAGAGATGAGAAAATTGCCAATTAGTTCTAGTCCCGAAATATATAATAACAGTAGAAAAGCCTGGTTTGGAGAGACTACCAATTATGACCTTTCGCTTATAAGATGGACATATGAAAAAGCTGCCGAATTAGCATTTGAAGTTGGTGAGGTAGAAGAGGCGAAAAAGTGGACTAGTATTCTTTCCCAATGGCCAGAATTACTAGTAGATAAACAAAGTGGTTTAATGTTTGGGCAAAACGTACCTTATGAATCCTCTCATAGACACTTTTCTCATCTAATGGGTTTTCACCCTTTAGGATTATTAGATTTTTCTAAAGGAGCAAGTGATCAAAAGATAATAAAAAATACTTTAGCCACATTAGATGAGATAGGTTCTGATTATTGGACTGGCTATTCTTTTAGTTGGTTAGGAAACTTAAAAGCAAGGGCTTTTGATGGTGAAGGAGCGGCTAGAGCATTAAGAATTTTTACCGAGAATTTTACTCTATCAAATAGTTTCCATGCTAATGGTGACCAATCTGGGAAAGGGTACTCAAAATATTCCTATCGACCATTTACGTTAGAAGGTAATTTTGCATTTGCATCGGGTTTACAAGAGATGTTAATCCAAAGTCATACAGGAATAATTCATATTTTTCCTGCTATTCCAAACGATTGGAAAGATGTTAAGTTTTATCAACTAAGAGCAGAAGGGGCATTTTTGGTTTCTGCAGCAATGGAAAATGGATCCTTGATAAACGTAAACATTAAGTCCGAAAAAGGAGGCATTCTAAAACTTAAAAATCCTTTTCAAAAAAGTGAGTTTAATTCTTCTGTAAAATATGAAATCAATGATAATGGAGAAATTGTTATTAGGACCAATTTAGGTGATTCCATCAATTTGACCACAAAAATATGATTAAAAAACTGTCTACATCCTTAATCTTATTATTTGTTGCCTCATGGGTCTGTACTCAAAATTACATTACTTTTTATAAAAAAACATAGAGGTTTTAATATTTAATGATGCTTAGTACGAAAAGCGAGGTAACAACTCTTACATAATTGAAGATTTATTATTTGCTTTTAGAATTTTATTAATCTCTTTTTCTTCTTCTGCTATATTAAGAGATTCAAAATCAAAAGGTATCATCCTATACTTCATGCCTGGAGAGCAAAGAAGATACCGAAAGTCTGAACTGTATAATATTGGGCGATAATTCCTTATATTGTTGGTAGGAATTTAAACTTGTTTCAATAATGGGAATATTTAAGAAAAAAGAAAATCGGGATGAACTTTTAGATCTCTTTTTGGTTATGTTTTTTTTCGCTCTTGGAGGTACTATGATTGGGATATTTATGATTTACTTTATTTTTTTTGAAGGTGAATTTTCCGAATCAATCGCAATACAAATTTTGGGTGGCTTGATTTTTGGTGTAATACTTTTGATTTATGAACTCAAGAGATTTTATCATTATTGGAGTATTCTTACAACTAAGGAATTTGTAATAATGTTTTTGATTATTATCGCTTTTCTACTTATTCCTACAAAAGGAGCTGGTTTAATATTCGACTTAATTCGAGGATAGTATGGTAAACCACGATCATTGGCTTCGGGGAATGAAATGGTTAATCCTACTTCTACCAATAACAGGTTACTCACAGAAAGTATTCTCTGTAAAGTATGAATCACAGAGTGATGTAAAAGTTTTTGTTGTGGACTATGAAAGTCAATGTGATTTGAAAGTATATAAGGTAGATTATGAATCTCAAAGTAAAGGAAATGAAGGATTATGGTATTTTACTAAATATGAAAGTCAGAGTAATAAGAAGATATATTTTGCAGACTATGAAAGTCAAAGTGATTTGAAAATATTCTTTGTTAAATACAAATCACAAAGCGGTTGGAGAAATAAATCAAAACAACTCTTAATGTATTAACTAAATTGGATGAGAGCGCTTCACTAAGGGTGGAAAATATTTATTAGCTTTAATTAACCAACAACAATGAAAAACTTTAAACACCTCTTCTTAATTACTGTTTATTCAATTGGATTGACCAATTGTTTTGGGCAAAGACCTGGTGATGCCTA
Organism: Flammeovirgaceae bacterium; assembly: GCA_002691385.1. Taxonomy (GTDB): domain Bacteria; phylum Bacteroidota; class Bacteroidia; order Cytophagales; family Cyclobacteriaceae; genus UBA4465. Next base: position 4,614 of record NZHT01000054.1, read on the forward strand.
TCTAGGGGGTATTGTATTTTACATCTTCCAAAAAGGAGATATAGGATATGTAGCAGGAGAAGTACACGGATTGATTGCAGCTACCAAGGACCAAACCACAATCGAAGAATGGGAGAAAATAAAAGATGGGGCTGTATGGGGCTGTTATGAAAATGAACTTTTAAAAGTGGATAGAACAGCCATAGGTACAGGAATACAGAACACACTAGATATTTTGGCTGGATGTAACCAGGATGGAATAGCCGCTAAACTGGCTTCCGATTATCAAGTAATAGAAAATGGAGTTACTTATGATGATTGGTTTTTGCCTTCAAAGGATGAATTAAATAAATTATATCTAAATAAGGATTTGGTTGGAGAATTTGCCTTTAACCGCTACTGGAGTTCTACACAACACGTTTACTACCTTGCATGGGTTCAGTATTTCACCGATGGTTTCCAGATCCTCAGCTCTAGTAAGACCAGCAATAGTGCTGTTCGTTCTGTAAGGGCTTTTTAACTATTTAAGCATTTAAATATTTATTACGTTGTTAGAAGACGATTTTAGTTTTGGGGCTATTTCTCTTGAATCTACTTAACTGAGCAGCATAACCCAGAAAATTTGAGCGATACTCCTTCACATTAAAGACCTTTAAACACTAACTAATAGGTTCAGATCATTGGTGTTATGTGTACCTAAATATTTACGATTATTAAAACCAAAAAATGACAAACGAAACCATAACTAATCTTGTTCGATTCTCGAACTGTTTTATTGGCAGATATCAGTATAACAAAGAAAAATTAAAGGGTTGTTTTTTTTAATAAAAAAATATCCCTTTTGAAAATATTAATTACTTGAAAAACAACTAGCAATTGACTTAAAATGAGTTCACTTTAGTCCTCAGCTTGATTTAAATATTCTTGCTGCTGTGCTGGAACAATATATTTATCGAAATACCACGAAGACCATTTTTCAAGAGTCAAAAACACTCCTAAACCAAAAAAGATGATTACTAAGCTCAAAAGAATTAAATTTTTTTTCTTCCTATTAGGATCTATTGAACATTGATCTTGTTTTTTTCGATAAGAGTATACTCCATAAGCACCTATCATCACAGCAATAACTCTTAATAACCATGACCCAATTCCTGTGGATCCATCTTCATTATAGAAAAAATCAGCAAATGAAATTGCATAAATACCACCCATTAATCCAAACATAAACAAAACTGCGGGCACCACACAACATAAAATACCTGCTAAACCAGCAGATGCAGCATACTTTAGGGCCCATCTAAACAGTTGTGGTTCACTTGATTCTAAATTAGAGTTATGCTTCATGAATTGAATAAATTATATTTTTAAAAGTTTTAGATATAGCTTGATGATATGGTTCACTCCCTTTTCTCTCGTTTTGCAAATATCATTAAGTTTCTTGTATTTTTCAATATCTTAATCTTTTGAAATGAATTTTTAATTTTAGGTGAGACCTCATTCAATTACTCCCAATATGCAAGCCTATCATTCTCATTTTCTGTTAATTGATAGCCAAGAAATGTTTGAGATATATAGCTTCTTAATAAGGTTTAATTATAATCAATTACATTGTGGATAATGGTAAAGATTTTTTTTCTTATACAGCCTCTTGATTTTTGTGTAGCTCAAATCCATTATACAAAATAAATTTGGATTTAAGCAATACCTCAGGATGAGAATAATTTGCTATAGGTTGAAGGTATTGAGTAACTTTAACTAAACAAAACTGATGACTATGAAAAAAATTACATTACTATCTATAATTTTATTTGCTTTTTCTTGTTCAACTATCAGCGAGAGAGAAAAAAGAATAAATAGTATGGAAGAAATTGCATTGAAAGCATATAATGCTCAGATGACTGGAGATATTGAGACATTTAAATTGTTAATTAGTGAAGATTTCACTTACACATTAAATGGTGAACTTGATATTTCCCAAACATATGCTTGGGATGAATATATGAAATTTGCTGCATATTTTGGCTCCTTACTTAAAGGTGAAGTAGGTGCTGAATTTGGTGAAATTATTGCTGGAGAAAATGCTGCAATTGTTTTTACTAATGGGAAAATGGAAGGTATTGGAGGAAAATATGAAAATGAGTATGCATTAAAATATACGGTTAACTCAGAAGGAAAAATATCTAATATAAAAGAATGGTTAAGTGATATTCTTCTGGCTACTCAACTTTATGGACAGCAAATTGAAGGAGTGCATATAGATCCAGAAAAGAGATTCTAACGGATGACAAGAATTCACTAAGGGTGGAAAATATTCGATAGCTTTAAATAACCAAAACCAATCATTTTGAAACACTTAAAACACCTCCTCTTCTTAAGTATCCTTTGTTCACTTGTATTGTTTACCAATTGTGGTGAAGACAGTGATGATCCTTTGGCTGATGTTGCAATTGGAGATACTTATCAAGGAGGGATTATATTTTACATCCTTGAAGAAGGTGATAATGGATATATAGAAGGAGAAGTACACGGATTGATTGCGGCAAAAGAAGATCAAATCACAACAGCTGGAGCTGAATGGGGTACAGCTGGATCTGCTGAATGGGGTTGCTATGAAACTGAGGTTTCAGGAGCAGATGGAACTGCAATAGGTACAGGAGCAGAGAATACACTAGATATATTAGCTGGATGTAGCGAGGATGGAATAGCAGCGAAACTCTGTGCTGATTATAAAATAACAATAGATGGGGCAACCTATGATGATTGGTTTTTGCCTTCAAAAGATGAACTGAATTTATTGTACCTTAAAAGGGAAGTAGTTGGTGGTTTTGCTGACTTCAGCTATTACAGTTCTTCGCAGGACAATCACATCAGTGCGTGGTATCATAATTTTATTGATGGTATTCAGGGCAAAGTTCTAAAAAACATTAAGCGCAGGGTACGTGCTGTTAGGGCTTTTTAACTATTTCTTGTCCTTAAAATCGTTCCTTCCAAAATGGTCTTTGACATTTTTTTGTAGAAGTAGGATAATTCACAGCGATAATACCCAACCTCATAATAAAAAGTACTATGGTAATAAATAGTTAAAATTCCCAGACAGCGTGAACGATTTACTCTGATGATTTAGAAAAGAAGTTTTATTATTAATTGTTACTAGCATTATTTTTTTTCCACCCTGGCCCTCTTACGACCTGACCTGGCTTTGCTCCAGTATGTTTACCATCTTTTAAAACCTGTTCCCCATTGACCAATACATGCACCATACCTGTTGATAATTGGTGCGGCTTAGCAAAGGTTGCATGATCTTGTATGGTTTCTGGGTTAAAAATGGCGATGTCGGCAAAATAGCCTTCGGCCAAACTTCCTCTATTTCTAATTTTTAAGTTTGATGCAGGTAGTGCTGTTAACTTCCTTATCGCCTCTTCCATCGAAATTACTTTTTCATCACGAACATATTTCCCAAGCAATCTTGAAAAATTACCATATGCTCTTGGGTGGGTACTAGATTCTAAAAAGATACCTTCTGGTGCAGAAGACTCTGCATCTGAACCAAAACTCATGTAGGGTAGGGCAATTTGTTTTTTGACATTTTCTTCAGACATTAAAAAGTATACGGTTCCAACCCGACTGCCATCTGCAATTACTAAATCCATCGCCGTTTCTTCAGGGCTTTTACCGTGAATTTTTGCAACTTCAGTTAACGTTTTACCCAGATAATGACGAAGGCTATCATTTTTAAAGCCTACTAATAATAAATTATCCGCTGTTCCAGCAGCGAACATTAAGTTTTCCCACTCATCAGTGTCTGTTGTCATTTCTTTATAAACACGTTTTCTAATTTTTGGGTCTTTTAGTCTTTCAGCCCATTTATCATATCCACCTTCTTGCACCCAAGGTGGCATTGAGGCATCTAGTCCAGTGGCGCCAGCAATATAATTATACATATCTGTTGTAATATGTAATCCAGCTGCTCTGGCTGAATCTATTTTTTTAACTACAGCATCATATTTATTCCAGTTATCCTTACCGCTCATTTTTAGATGGTATATTTCAGCTCTAATATTTGCATCGTTGGCAATTTTCATTAACTCATCAATACTCTCTAATATTCTATTACCTTCACTTCTCATATGAGAGATGTACATACCATCGTATTCTGAAGATACTTTACATAAATCGATAAGTTCTTCTGTACTGGAGTAAAAAGCAGGGGCATAGATTAAAGAGGACCCAACTCCCATTGCACCTTCCTCCATAGCTTGTCTGACCATAGCTTTCATCGATATCATTTCTTCATCAGTTGGGGCGCGATCTTCATAACCAATATGATTAATTCTAACTGTGGTGGCTCCAATAAATGAGGCGACATTAGGAGAAATTCCTCGTTTAACTAAATACTCTAAATATTGATCTAAAGTCGACCATTCTATATCAAATTTTATATCACCTTGAGACGCTAGCATTTGTTGTTTTAATGTTTCACTCAAAGGCCCCATAGACATACCCTCGCCAAATACTTCTAACGTTACTCCCTGTTTAATATCACCTAGAGATCTTCCATCTTCAATTAATGATTCTACTGCCCAGGACAGCATATTAATAAAGCCAGGAGCAACTACCAATCCAGTGGCATCTATTTCGAGTTTTCCTGTTGCGTTTTTAAGAGTTCCTATTGCTGTAATAGTATCCCCATTGATTCCAACATCGCCTATATATGATGGATTTCCAGAACCGTCTATCAGCTGCCCATTTTTAATGAGCACATCAAAAAATACTGGCGCATTGCATCCGCTTAAAATAATACATAGTAACATTGTTTTGATTGCTAATCTCATAATATCCTATTTATTTTTTAATTTCTAAACTTAAGTAAGTTACGATTTTTTATTATCGGTCTCTCGGGATTAATTATCATATTAAGCAAGTATAAGTAATAGGAAGCCTACTATTTACCAAGGGGTGGGTAAGTAATACAAAATCAAAACAAGTATTACCTTTCGTATGATTCTTCAATTGCCTGATAAGTTGCTATTTTAATGTCACTCCGGCGATCAAAAGGAGCATTCATTATTTGGATCATTGAAACAACAATAATATCTTCTACAGGATCAACCCAAAAAATTGAACTTGGTCCTTGCCAATAATATTCACCATCACTTCCTACAATTCTCTTTTTTGTGCTCTCTGTCACTAATCCAAAGCCTATTCCCCAACCTAATCCATCAGAATTACGTTTTTTAAGAAAATTCATATCACCTCCCTCGAAAGGCTTAATAACACTTTCAAGATGATTTTTAGTCATAAATTTAATTGTTTTTGAACTCAAAATTCTTTGCCCATTGTATATCCCACCATTACGTAAACTTTCTGCAAAAATCATATAATCCATAGCTGTGGAAACAAGACCACCACCTCCTGAGAACATTGAAACATCAATAAAGTCACTCATAGCTTGCTTTGGAATGGCTGGATATTCAATAGGATATTTGTTTTTGACGTCATATTTATAACGAGTTAAAAATCGATCTCTTTTACCTATTGGTACCTGAAAAAAAGTATCCTTCATACCAAGAGGTTTAAAAATGTTTTTACTGAAATATTTATCCAAAGATTGACCCGATAATCTTTCAATGATTAAACCTGTTAAATCAACTGCAATAGAGTATTGATATCTGACTCCTGGCTGAAATTTGAGTGGTAGCTTAGCTACTCGATTTACAAAGTCTTGAAGATTTTCTGAAAGAAAAAGGTTAGCATTTGCGTATTGAATGTCCACTGAATCATCTGAAAATCCATAGCTAAACCCTGCCGTATGTGTTAATAAATGATGCATCCTCATCGTAGATGATATGTTTTCTAACTCACCTTCTACGTTGAGAACCTTTAAATCTTTTAATTCAGGTAAAAACTTTGATACGGCATCATTTAACTGAAATTTCCCTTGTTCATAAAGTTGCATTATTGCGACGGCCGTAACTGGCTTGGTCATAGAATAAATTCTAAATAAATCATCTTTTAACAATGCGCTTTCATCTTGAATCCCTCTTTTTCCAAAAGCCTTGTAGTATACAATTTTTCCTTTTCGTGATACAATAGTAACTATTCCGGGAATATTGAAATCATTTATGTAAGCTTTTGAAAGCTCTGTTATTCTCTCTAATCTTTCTGAAGAAATACCCAAGTTTTCAGGCTTCTCTTCTATGAGTTGAGAGTAACCAACATTACTTAAAAAACAGACTATCACACATAGAAAAAATTTCATGTAAAATTGATTTAAACTAATCATCAAATAAGCTATGATTTTTTAAAAGAAAATGCAAATTTCTGAGTTAACTAATGGAAAAACTACCATATCCTTTAGAGTGGGTAATAAATAGAAAATCAAAATAGTCTTTCAGTGTAATAAATATTTCATAACAAATTAATTGGCATATCCAGCTGAGCGGTCATATTTCAGATAACTCCAAAGTCTTAACCCTCTCGGTTTTTAGTTTTTTAGTCGGAGCTATATAAGATCAAAAAATAATAAATTCCTTACTTTAGCCAAATCAATAGATATATAATGAACAAAAAGCTAATATTTATTTTTATCTGTTTTCCACTCATTTCTTTTGGCCAGAATTTTGTTAATGATGGAGCTATTTACGATGCACAAAAGGAATTACTTAATAATTTTGTTGATGCTTGGTTAAAGGAAGACGCTAAAAGATGTGCATCTTTATATGAAAATGAAGCTATTTATATGATTCCTGGAGTTCCTATCCTTGAAGGACATTCTTCAATTTTAAATAGTTACAAAAAGCTGTTTAGCATTAAAAGAGGCTATAAAGCTACAATGGAAGAACCCGTAATTGAAGTTTTACCTATGGATGATTGGGCAATGGTTAGAGGAGTTGGTAATTCAAAAGAAATTGTTAATGGAGTTGCCCAAACAAGAACTTACAAATGGATTATTTTAAGTAGAAAACAAAAAGATGATTCTTGGAAAATCGTTTGGGATATATTCAATTACGATCACCCGCTTACCAATTAATTGATCTACATATCATTACAATTTAAAGTTAAATAATTAAATTGCAGTATGAATGAAAAACATAATTCAGAATGTGAGTGCTGTATGGATAAACAAACTAAAGCAGCTAAGGCCAATAGAAATTCGAGAGTTTCAATGAATTATGTGGTGGGATTGTTAAAAAAGAAATTAAATATTAAACTGAATTGAAATGGAACATTGTAATTGTAAATCATGCTCTTGCGAACATTCTAGTTGTAACAGTTGTTAGTGTAAAGATTGTACTTGCTGACGATTTTGTCATATAAACTCCTCCTTTTCCCAATACTTCCCAACAAGCACCTATTGTAAGTCGGAGCTTTATAACATTAGAAAATAATAATTTTCGTATTGGGACATGAAGAAAGTTAAAATCTTTTTTAAACAGTTCAGCAATAGTTTCATGCTCTTGTGGGTTCCATTTATAGTTCTACCTGATTTTACTAAGGAGAATGAACCAACATTGTGGAATTATTTTTTCACCATAGGTTCCACCTGTTTTGTTATTGTTCTCCTTTTTGCAGACACAATTATATATCTGAAGACTCTTAAAAAATTAAAAAAAAACTGATTTAAAAATCATTCTCAGTAAAAATCTTGAGCGTATCCACTAGATTATAATAGTTCAATTTTATATCCATGACAGTTGACTATTCACAACCTCGGGATTAATTATCATAATAAACAGGTATAAGCAAAGGGAAACTTCAATATACATTGGGGTAGGTAAGTAATACAAAATCAAAATAGGTTTAAGATCATATTAAAGAAAACATCAAAATCACCACCAAATAATCACTGTTTCGTCTTACTCTCTTTGAGTACTTTATCTGAAGCTGCCACGTTTTGCTCCAACAGATCATTATACTCCTCAAGTTGACCTTTAATTGTTATCCAGCATCTCAATTGCCTTGAGTAGTACACGGTCAGATGTATCTGTTTTATAATTGAGTATCTTAAAATCAGGCTCAATACCCTTGCCCTCATAATTAACCATTTTTGATGAAAAGTATTTTTGATGAGAAAGTGATGCTTTCCAACCATTTGGTAGTTTAAAAATAAACATATCTGAAAAAATTCCTTCAGTTTGATTTCCAACAATAGTTACGTAAGGAAGTTCTCGCATAGCCAAAGCAAA
>NZHT01000055.1 GCA_002691385.1 Flammeovirgaceae bacterium
CGATACAAACAAAAACACAGGCTATGAACATAAAAATAGCCATATGAGAGAAATTGATGGAAGCGAATTGATAGGCCATAGGGCTACTTTCCATGGCAAAAAGCTCAGCTAGTATTCTCAGTGTGGCGATGATCAATCCAAATATTAAAGTTGATATAGCTGCATGAGCATTGACTCGTTTCCAAAGAATACCTAACAAAAAAACAGCTGTGATGGGGGGTGCTATATAAGATTGAACACTTTGTAAGTAATTGTAAAGGACGCCGCCACCTATTTTCTCCATGACAGGAATCCAAAGCATCCCCACAGCTACTACAAATACAGTGGCAATTTTTCCAATCCGAACCAATTTTAACTCAGGCGAATTTGGATACATTTTTTTAAAAATATCTACGGTAAATAACGTAGAACTTGAATTAAAAACTGAGGCAAGAGAACTCATTAGGGCAGCCATGAGGCCCCCAGCTACCAAACCTTTGATTCCGGTGGGGAGTAATGTCGACACCAATATAGGAAATACTTCATCGCTTTTTTCGTAGCTAATAATTCCTTTCTGTTTCATCGCAAATGCAATGATTCCTGGGATCAAGAAAATGAAAATAGGCAATAGTTTTAGATAGGCTCCGAATATGGCACCGCGTCTTCCAATTTTTATATTTTGAGCCGAAAGGGTACGTTGAACTATATATTGATCGGTACACCAGTACCATATACCTACAATAGTTCCTCCAAAGAGCATACCTGTCCATGGATAATCAGGATCAGACATAGGCCGCCACATATTGAAATGTTCTGAGCCCGCAGCAGCTTTAATTTCTTCCCAACCGCCAACTGCATTGAACCCTAGGTAGGTAAGCAATACAGATCCCAAAATTAATATTATGGTCTGCACGGTCTCCGTATAGACAACTGCCCTCATTCCCCCTAAGACTGTGTAAAGGCCAGTAATAACGACAATTCCAAAAGCCCCGGCCATAAAAGAGACTCCTAATATCTGAGAAACGACTATTCCTCCCGCATATATGGTCACTGAAACTTTGGTTAATACATAACTGATAATAGAAAAAATGGAGAGAAACCAGCGAGACCTACTATCAAATCTTTTTCCAAGAAATTCAGGCATGGTAAAAACATTTCCCCTTATATAAAATGGGAGAAATACCCAACCAAGTAGCAATACGATCCAAGAATGCAGTTCATAATGAGCCATGGGCATGCCACTTTCTGCTCCTGTACCCGCTAATCCAACCACATGTTCGGAACCAATATTAGAGGCAAATATGGAGGATCCGATAACAAACCAACCGACATTTCGACCGGCTAAAAAAAAGTCTTTTGTATTATTCTGCTTTTGAAGAATTACCCAAATGGCAACACATATCAATACAATAAAATAAAGGCTAATGACAAGCCAATCTAAAGTTTCTAGTCCAACCATGTTTTAATAAATATTTAAAAAGGTGACGTAAACAAATCCTCAGTTCCACAATTGGATGGGCATTAAATGTTGTTGAAATTAAAAATAATTTATTTTATCTTTAAACTAAAGGATTTCAGAACATGATATACTTTGATCGAAGAGAAAATCAAATTAGATCACTTGGAGTGGTATCATCAAGAAAAGTTTTATGTTTTAGAAAATCTCAAGGGTATTTATAAAAGATATCTATCGGATATTTCACCCCATGATATGCGCTTAATTAATAGGTTGATAACAGAGTTTGGATAGACAGTGGCAGGAGGAATTAATATTTTAGACCCAGATACTAGAGCCATTGGTGGTGGTGTAGGCAATATTGATTTGCTTTATATTCAAGGCTTAAAAGAGGGAAAGAATCATGTCTTATATTCTAAGTTGGATATTATTTTTTACAAACCCTTATTGGGAGATAGCGCAGTTGTAATTGATACAGCCTTTTTGAACTAGTCATGGTCGCTCCAGATATTCATATAAACACTTATCTTGACAAGTTACTAGAGGGCGCTAAGGAGCATCAAATAAATAATCATTCAAAATGGGTAATCTTCAGTGATCTTCATATGGGTGATGGAGGAACTGCAGATGATTTCAAGCCTAATTCGGATTTATTTCAAAGTGCTTTGAGGGATTATTACCTAAAACACAATTTTTCTTTAATGCTCAATGGAGATGTTGAGGGATTAGAAAGATTTTCATTGGAAGTGATTTTGAAGAATTGGAAAGTTGTTTATAAGCTTTTTGATTCTTTTGCAAAGAAAACCCAATTGGTTAAAACCTATGGGAATCAAGATCTCAGGTTAAAATTTAAACAGCAAACGTATTATTATGAAATGTCAGAGGCCTATAAGTTGTGCTATGATCAGAATAATATTTTTATTTATCACGGGCATCAAGCGTCAAAAAAATATCAGTTTCAGAGTGATTTGGGAAGTTTCAAATTGAAATATTCTGCCCAAACCTCGGGCTCAAATAATTATTCAGTTTCACACTCCAATAAAAAGCAATACAAAATAGAAAAGAGAGCTTATCAGCATGCCATTAAGAGAGGTCAAATAAGTATTATAGGCCACACCCATCGGCCCTTGTTCAAGTCTTTGTATAAAATAGATCGGTTGAGGTTCAAGATTGATCAGTTATGTCGAGACTATTTGATCAGCGCACCATCTAATCAAGAGAGCATCGCTCATTCAATAAAATTTTACCAAACTGAACTGGAAAAAAGTCACCAAATTCAAAAATTAAAAAATCGCAACAGTTTCAATTATCATCATAATTTGGCGATACCCTGCCTTTTTAATTCTGGCACGGTCATAGGGAAGCGAGGGATCACATGTTTGGAAATATCAGATGGGAAAATGAGATTGATCCATTGGTTTGATAAAAATATTTCTAAAAAATATTTACAATACACGGGTTATGATCCTATTCCATTATGCAAAACCGAATTTTACAGAATGGTGATCAATGAAGATGCATTGAATTATATTTTTGCGCGCATCAAATTATTACGTTGATGAGAATCCTTTTGATATCAATTGTATTATTGGTGTGCATTCAATGCGGAAAGCAAAGTATATCTGAGGTATCTTATAAGGGAGGATCACTAGATATTCAAGGCCATAGAGGTATGCGTGGTTTATTTCCTGAGAACTCTATTTTGGGCTTTATTAAAGCATTGGAATTAGGAGTAAATACCTTAGAATTGGACATAGTCATGTCAGGGGATACCCAATTGGTGGTTAGCCATGAGCCTTTCATATCATCAACCATCTGTCAATACCCAGAAGGGGGTCAGATACCCAAAGAGATTCAAAAAGAGCTCAATATTTATCATATGACTTACCAAGAGATCAAGGCATTTGATTGTGGTTCATTGTTCAATCATAATTTTTTTTCACAAGAAAAAAGAAAGATTTCAAAACCTTTATTGTCAGAGGTTTTAGATACGGTTGAGCAGGTGGCAATTTCCAAAGGTCAGCTTATACGTTACAATATAGAGCTGAAATCTGAATTAGCATTAGAGGGGATTTATTATCCAGAAGTCGCTTCTTTTTGCGATGCAACCTATCAAATGATTAATGGTCAAATAGATTGGCGAAGGATTATTATTCAGTCCTTTGATTTTAGAATTTTACAATATTTTAAGAAGCATTATCCTATGGTTCCATTGTCGCTGCTTATTGAAAACAAGGCTTCTTGGAATTTAAATATTGATTCTCTCGGTTTTAAACCTGATATATATAGTTGTGACTACGGCCTATTGAATGCTAAAATCATCGGTGAATTGCAGAATGAAAATGTAAAGGTAATTCCTTGGACAGTAAATGATTCTTTAGATATGCGGCAACTTATTCGTTGGGGAGTGAATGGATTGATTACAGATTATCCTAATATTGCACTTCAGCTATTAGATTAACAGTATGAGTGTTAAAAAATATGATGTTTACGCCATTGGCAATGCCATTGTAGATTATGAAATTGAAGTTGACAATATCTTTCTAGAAGAAAATGGTGTAGAGAAAGGGTTGATGACGTTGGCCGAACAAGGCCGGCAAGATAATTTGCTACGCGCAGCTAAAAGTAATATTAGAAAAAAACAAGCCGGAGGTTCTGCCGCTAATTCTGTTGTTGCGCTTACGCAATTGGGAGGAAAGGGATTTTATTCATGTAAAGTTGCTTCAGATGCTGATGGTAAATTTTACAGGGAAGATTTATCAGAACAAGGGGTCGATACCAATTTATCTGATGGAAAGCTTGATCAAGGTGAGACAGGAAAATGTTTGGTAATGATTACTCCCGATGCTGAAAGAACCATGAGTACATTTTTAGGGATTTCATCAAATTTTTCCCTCTCAGAATTGGATATAAATCATTTAGAGGATTCTCATTATTTGTTTTTGGAGGGATATTTGGTCTCAAGCCCCTCAGGTTTGGAAGCAATAAAGGAAGCGAAAAACCTTGCAAAAGCTTCGGATGTTCAAATAGCGCTTACCTTCTCAGATCCAAGTATGGTCAAATATTTTGGAGAACAAATGCATGGACTAGTAGGGGATGGCGTTGATTTACTCTTTTGCAACGAAGAGGAAGCTAAGTTGTATGCAGAAACTAGTGATTTAAGACAAGCGATTGAAAATTTAAAAAAAATAACAAAGTCTTATGTTTTAACGCTTGGCAGCAAAGGGGCCGAGATTTGGGATGGTGAGAATACTTATTACATTGACGCAGTGAAAACACGGGCCATTGATACAACAGGTGCTGGAGACATCTATGCAGGAACTTTTTTGTATGGAATTAACCATGGGCTTTCTTTTGAGGTGGCCGGAAATTTGGCGAGTTTGGCGGCGTCTCAAGTGGTATCGCAATATGGCCCGAGACTAAAGAAGTCTAAAATTCTAGAATTTCTTTCTGAGATTAAGAATAAAAATTAATACTTACTTTGTAAATAGGTTTGTATTAACCTATTTTTGCACTCCCTTTTGCTAAACAATTAATAAAGGACGATGAAAAGAACATTTCAACCATCAGTGAGGAAAAGAAAAAATAAGCATGGGTTTAAATCTAAAATGGAAACGCCCAGCGGTAAAAGCATCCTTGCTAGAAGAAGAGCTAAGGGAAGAAAAAAATTAACCGTTTCTGACGAGAAGCGATCCAAATAATACGGAGGGCATGAGTATTTCAACCCATGCAAAATCTAATTGCAGTTTTTCTAAGACTGAAAGGCTGAACAGCAAGACAAAAATAGAGGAGCTTTTCAAAAGAGGTTCCTCTTTTCGTTTAGAAAAATTGCAAATCATATTGCTTACACAACAGTTAGCGCAAGGTAGGCAGGTACTTATCAGTGTACCCAAAAAAATTCACAAGACAGCTGTAAGTCGAAATAGAATCAAACGAATAATCCGAGAGATCTATAGAAACAACAAGGAAAACATAAACGCTGTTGATAAGGGTTATCTAATGGCAATCATATACTTTGGCACTATTATACCTAATTATAATGATTTGGAAGGGCAACTTATAAACCTCTTTAAGCGTTTGAATATATATTAAAGATGATATTGTATAATTTTAACGCAGCATGAGAAAGTATCCCTTCATAATAATTTCAATTGTTCTTTTTTTATTTCTTGCTTTTAAAACTGTAGAGCAGGATGACCGCTATTTTCAGATTGTAAAGAGTCTCGATGTTTTTACTACGTTGTTTAAAGAGGTAAATGCCTATTATGTAGAAGAGATCAATCCTACTGAGTTGATGAAAATAGGCATTGATGCCATGCTTTCATCTTTGGACCCTTACACGGATTATATTCCGGAAGATGACATTGAGGATTACCGGACCATGACTACTGGTGAATATGGGGGTATTGGAGCGGTCATTGAAAAGAAAGGGGGTATCAATACGGTAGTTATGCCTTACAAGGACTCGCCTGCCGTACGCTCGGGACTTTTGATAGGAGACCAAATCTTAAAAATAAATAATATAGAGCTAAGCGGAAAGAAAGCCTATGAAATCAGTAATCTTTTAAAGAGTCAGATCAATGCCCAAATAACTTTGGAAATTAATAGAATGAATAGATCAGAGGTCTTTGAAATTTCTTTGGCAACTGAAAAAATAGTTATTAAAAATGTACCTTATGCAGGGTTGGTGAATCCAAGCATAGGGTACATTAAGCTAACAGATTTTACCACCAATGCTGGGAAAGAAGTAGTTGAGGCCTTTAAAGAATTAGTGCAGCAAGGAGCATCGAAACTCATTTTAGATTTGAGAGGCAATCCAGGAGGCCTGTTGGATGAGGCCATAAATGTTTCCAATATATTCATACCCAAAGGGGCTGAAATAGTTAGTACCAAAGGTAAATTAGAGGAATGGACAAAGGTCTACAGTACAAAAAATCAATCTATTGATACCAAAATTCCATTGGTTATACTAACTGATCAGCGCAGTGCATCTGCTGCTGAAATTGTGGCAGGGGTTGTTCAAGATTATGATAGAGGGGTACTAGTAGGCAGAAAAACCTACGGTAAGGGACTTGTTCAGCAAACAAGACCGCTGGCTTACAATTCTCAGTTAAAAGTCACTACTGCTAAATATTATATACCTAGTGGGCGCTGTATTCAGGCGATTGATTACAGTACGGAGAGTACAACCAAAATAGCAGATTCCTTGAAGTCCACTTTTAGGACCTCAAATGGAAGAGCAGTATTTGATGGAGGGGGTGTAGATCCTGACATTTTGATCGACCAATCTAAATTTTCTGACGTGTCTTACCAGTTGATGCAAAAGAATTTAATATTTAACTATGCCACGAAGTATTATTTCGAGCATGATACATTGGCCAGTGCGAGAGATTTTGAATTAAGTGAGCTAGAACTCCAGCAGTTTTTAGTTTGGTTAGAGAGCCAATCTTTCGATTATCAAACACCACTTGAAATTAAAATAGATCAAGCACTGAACTTAGCCAAAACAGTGGTTAGAAGCGAGCAAATTCATCAAAGCATTATTGAACTCAATGCACTTCTGCAGAGTGAAAAAAAGGAAGATTTAGTTCTTCATGAAGATGAAATAAAACGGTTACTCGAACAAGATATTATCAGTAGATATTATCTTCAAGAAGGTATTATTGAAGCTTCTTTTGCTTCGGATCCCGATATTCTACAAGCCGTTGAGATACTAGAAGATTCAGAATCTTATGATGGCATATTAAAACCCAATTGATTTGATTTTAAGTCTTGAAACTTCCACATCTGTATGTTCACTGGCGGTCCATCAAGAAGGTCTGTGCTTAGCCGAACAGGTCTACAATCTTCCCAAGTCCCACACTACATTGATGCCTGAGGTAATAAGGCAATTGTTAGATAATTTGAATGTAGAGCGAAGTGCATTAGAAGCGGTTGCAGTTTCAGATGGGCCTGGATCCTACACGGGATTGAGAATAGGAACCGCTACTGGAAAAGGGCTCTGCAGTGCACTTGAAATCCCCCTGATTTCAATTAATTCTTTGGATATCATGATTGAAGAGATGCGACCTATAGTTGCAGAAATCAGTTATATTGCACCAATGATTGATGCACGACGTATGGAAGTGTATATGAAATTGGTTGATAAAAAAGGGGCGGAATTAACAGATACCCAAGCAGTAATTTTATCACCCGATTTGTTCGATAATTATGTTGAACATCATATACTCTTGGTCGGTGATGGAGCTAGGAAATGTGAAGGGTTTATTGATCATCCTCACCTTAAAATAGCACCAGATATTTATCCTCGGGCTCAATTTATGGGTATATTAGCTTTTCATAAGTTTAAAAAGAGATCTTTTGAAAATTTACAAGATTTTGAGCCAAATTACCTTAAAGAATTTCATACCATGCCCTCCAAAAATCCCTTAAGTAATTTATGAGAACAGAAGATGCTATCGTCAATAGAGTTGAAAAATCAGGGCTCATGACCATTGATTTGCAAGACTATCTAAAGGATATTCAAACGCGGGTCATAGACCTCAAAGATTATCTGTTTGAGGGCTTAGTGTTAAAAGAGAAGGATTTTAGGACAGCATTAAAGGCTCTTGATGCAGCGAAGTTTAAAGAAGTAGTGGTCCTGATTACTTGTACAGCTGATGCAATTATTCCCGTTTGGGCCTACATGCTGCTCATGTCCAAACTGTCCGGAATCACGCAATCTATTGCGATCGGGAATGAGGCGGATTTAGAACGTGTACTTATTGATCATGCGATAAATAAAATCAAATGGTTGGATTATTCGGATGCCAAAGTCGTAGTTAAAGGATGTGGATTCGTTCATCAAAGGGATTATGCGTATGCGAAACTTACCCAGGCTTTATTACCCCATGTGGCTAGTGTTATGTACGGCGAGCCATGCAGCACAGTGCCTGTTTATAAAAAACCAAGATAGATTTTAATAATAATTGCCATTATTATTAAAATTATTTAGGATAGATCTTGCATCTATGATGCATTGGTCTATATTTACTAATCCTAAAAAGGGATAGCAGTTAGCTCAATAGTTGGTTTAATGAGTTGAAACTTTTTACATTTAAATCATGCTAAGTTTGCGTTAACG
>NZHT01000056.1 GCA_002691385.1 Flammeovirgaceae bacterium
ACAGAATTTAAAATTTTCTTCGAATCTAAATGTTTAGGCAAGGGTAATTGAACTAAAATTCCATGTATCTCTATATCTTTATTCAATGAATCAATAAGTTCTAATAAATCTTGTTCGGCAGTATCTGCTGGTAGTTTATAGGTTTTACTCTTACAGTTTAGCCTCTCAAATGCTTTTGATTTATTTCTTACATATACATGAGATGCGGGATCATCACCCACTAAAATTGCAGCTAATTGTGGAACTATATCACTTTCTTTTAAATTCTCAACCCTTGGAACTAGGGCAGCTTTTATACTATCTAATACAGGCTTACCTTTTAATAGTAGTGTCTCCATTATTTTTCGGCCTCTGCATCATTAATTCTATTTTCAATAAATTCAGTAATTGCAATTGTTTTGGCTTCTATCTTATCAACAAATTTCTTTTTCTCTTTTTTATATGTAAAAAGTTCATCTGTTATATTCATTGCAGCTAATATTGCTATTCTAAGCTGTTGGGAATCATCTATTCCAGAGGCCTTAATCTCTTCCATTTTCTCATCTACATAGCTTGCTACCTGTTCTAAATATTTTTGACCTGCAGCTGAACGAACGACATAGTCTTGACCTAATATATTTACTTTTACAACTTTTGTCTTCATGGCAAATATCTCTCCCTATCGTTGTGTGGTTCCATGGGTCTCTTTTAAAGAATTTAAAACTTTTTCTACATCATCATCAACTTCCGAATCGGTTAGTGTTCCTGATTCTGATTGAAACCTTAATGAAAATGCTAAACTTTTATTATTATCACCAACCTCATCTGACTGATATACATCAAACAATTTAATATCTACTAAATTAGTACCACCCTCTACTCTAATAGTTTTTAATAGGCTCTCTGCCGAAACTTTATTATCTACTTGAAGTGCTATATCTCTTACTACAGATGGATAAGAAATTGGTGCACGATAGTTTATCTTTCTATTAATCCATATCTCTCTTAAAGTTTGAAGAGAAATTTCACAGAAAAGCGGACTAATTTTAAGACCATATTCTTTGATAATTGCAAGATCTAAACTTCCTAAAGTCCCTATCTGGGTCTTACCGGAATAAACCTTCATCGCATTAGCATAGCCTAATTGATCACCTAATTTAAATGATATAGAATCTATACCAACTGAAACTAACAAGTTTGAAATTTCACCCTTACAAGAAAAAATATCTCTCTGTTCGTAAGTTCGCCAGTGTGACTGCTCTTTACCATACCATAGTAATCCTAATTGAAATTTTTCTTTAGAGCCTGTATCTGATTTTTTAGACTGATTATGAACAGCACCTATCTCAAATAATTTAAATCCTTTTTCCTGCCTTTTTGCATTATAATCAGCAGCTTTTAATAAGCCAGGGATAATTGAATTCCTAACAAATTCCATATCCTGGCTTAGCGGATTTTTAATTATAACAGCTTCAGCTTTTGAAAATTTTTCTACATCCTTTTGACTTTGTAAGCTATTTGAAAAATGCTCATGAAAACTATTAGAAGACAGATGTGATCTAAGCAAAGAATCTAATTTTTGATCATCTTGAACAAAAGAGCTATATGAACCAGAAAAATTATGCGCAGGAGGTATATTATCATACCCTATAACCCTAGCAACTTCCTCAAATAAGTCAACCTCTCTCTCTAAATCATTTCTAAAAGTAGGAATAGTGCATTTATATAAATTAGTATCTTTTTCAAAGGTGATTTGTAAAGAACTGAATATTTCTTCTATTTGCTCATTAGATATTGAAAGTCCTAATAAACTTTCACAATTTTTTAATGAAAAATCTATTTTAAAGGGTTCTTTTTTTAAGGGATATTCATCTATAAAACCTTCTACTATCTCTCCTCCAGCTATTTCAACAATTAACGCAGATAACTGATTTAGTGCGGGAATAAGCCCATTGATATCAGTATCACGTTCAAATCTTCTAGAAGCTTCAGTAGATAGATCTAAGGATTTAGCTCCTTTTCTTACTACTGTAGGACTAAAGTAAGCACTTTCAATTAAAATATCTGTGGTATCAGAAGTAATTTCACTGTTAGCACCTCCCATAATCCCCGCTAGGGCAATTGGCTTTTCTGAATCACATATAAGTAGATGAAAATCTTTTAATTCTCGTTCCTTATCATCTAATGTTTTAAACTTTTCACCATTCTTAGCATATCTAACGTTGATTTCATGGTTAGAGACTTTATCAAAATCAAATGTATGCATAGGATGACCAGTATCCATAAGAACATAGTTAGCAGCATCAACTATATTATTTATACTTGCCTGTCCAATTGATTTAAGCCTTTGAACCAACCAATCTGGTGAAGCCGCAACTTTAACACCTTTAATTAATCGAGCACAGTATCTTGGGCAAGCTTCTGAATCTTTTATAGAAATTTTATAATCAGAATCATTAGTTACTTTAGATTCATTAAAATCGATTTTTCTATTAGGAATAGATAAATTATTATTAATAGCTAGCTCTCTAGCAACACCTAAATGACTTAAACAGTCTCCCCTATTTGGAGTTAAATCTAATTCAAAAATAACATCATCATTAAATTCAAGAAAATCTTCTATTGGAGTACCAAGCTTAGCATCAGTATCAAGAATCATAATTCCAGAATGGTCATCATTTATTTCAAGCTCTTTACCCGAACATATCATACCACTGGATTCAACACCTCTTAACTTTGCTTGTTTTATCTTGAAGCTCCCATTTTGAAGCGATGCTCCTACTTTGGCTATTGGAACATATATATCTGCTTTAACGTTCGGTGCTCCACAAACAATCGTATAATGATTACCATCACCTATATCAATTTTACAAACAGATAGTTTATCTGCATTTTCATGAGGTCCACAATTAATAACATAACCAAGGACTACATCCGTAAAAGTTTTACCGGTACTTACATAAGAAGCCTCCAGCCCTAAAGCCGTTAATCTATCTGAAACGTCATCTGGTGATTCAGTTATTTCTAAATAGTCTTTTAACCAATTAAGAGAAACTTTCATTAAAACTGCCTCAAAAATCTAACATCACCACTATAAAAAAGCCTGATATCTTGAACACCATATTTCAACATGGCCATTCGTTCTATACCCATACCAAAAGCAAAACCAGACCATTTTTGAGGATCATAGTCTACTGATTTATAAACCTCAGGATCAACCATTCCGCATCCTAATATTTCTAACCAACCAGTCTTCTTACATATTCCACAGCCACCACCCTTACAAAAGATGCAAGAAACATCCATCTCAGCACTGGGCTCAGTAAATGGGAAATAGCTAGGCCTAAAACGAGTTTTTACATTTTGTCCAAAGAGCTCTCTTGCAAAATAATCTAAAGTTCCTTTTAGTTCAGCAAAGGTAACCTTTTTATCAACATATAGACCCTCGATCTGATGAAAAAGACAATAACTTCTAACACTAACATCTTCATTCCTATAAACTCTTCCAGGGGCAATAATTCTTACAGGTGGATTATTATTTTCCATAAAATGAATCTGTGTATCTGAAGTATGGGTCCTAAGTAAAATATTATCAGTAATATAAAATGTATCCTGCATATCTCTAGCAGGATGATGCTTTGGAATATTTAATGCTTCAAAATTATAAAAATCTGAATCTATTTCAGGCCCATATGCAATAGAAAAACCAAGTCTATTGAAAATTGATTTAATCTCTTCCATAACAAGCGTCAGTGGATGAATACTTCCTCTATTTATAGGGTCACCAGGCAGGGTATAGTCAACATCAAGTAATTTTTGATTTTTACTATCTGAACTTGATGATATAGCTGCATCAATTTCAGATTCAATATCTTTTTTTAATGCATTTAATGCTTGACCCATTTTAGGACGTTCTTCATTTGAGACCGTACCCATATGGACGAAAAGAGCTGAAACGAGCCCCTTTCGTCCTAAGTATTTAATACGGATCTTATCTAAAACACTATTATCCGAAGATAACTTCTCTAAGTCAGAACTGAATTCAGATCTAACTTTCTGTATCTGATCAGTTATGGACACAGAATCTATTTTACAGAATCAACTACTGATGCAAATCCTTCTGGATCATGTACAGCCAAATGAGCAAGGGTTTTTCTATTCAATTCAACATTCTTAGCTTTTAAAGCGGAAATGAATTTTGAATATGAAATACCATGCTGTCTAGCTGCTGCATTGATTCTAATTATCCATAGCCTTCGGAAATTACGTTTATTTACACGTCGATCTCTATAAGCATATTGCCATGCTTTTTGAACTGCATCTTTCGCCGACTTGAAGTTAGTTTTTCTCGTACCATAATACCCCTTTGCCAATTTGACAATTTTACGGTGTCGACGGTGTCTTGGTACTGTACTATTTGCTCTAGGCATGATTCTCTCCTTTTTATGGAATCATTTTTTTTGTTCTACTTGTCATAGCCTTACTAAGACAAGTGTCCTTACGGAGACGCCTCTTCCGCTTCGAACTTTTCCTTGTTGACAGGTGTCTATTACCTGACTTATTGTAGCTTATTTTGCCCGAGCCTGTTTTTTTGAATCGCTTTGCAGCGCTTCTTTTCGTTTTCATTTTTGGCATCTTTGTACTCCTTTTATCTTGGGCTTAGTATTATTGACATTCTTCTGCCTTCCATACTGGCCGGCTTATCAATTTTTGCAACATCTTCTAATATCTGGGTCACTCTATTTAAAAGAGCCATTCCGGCTTCTTTTCGTGACATCTCCCGACCTCTAAACATAACTGTAATTTTCAACTTAGCTCCGGAAGCAATAAATTTTTGTGCTTTATTTAGCTTTGTAAGAAGATCATGGTCTCCAGTATTTGGCCTAATTCTAATCTCTTTAACCTGAATCACATGCTGCTTTTTCTTATTAACCTTTTTCTGCTTTTGAATCTCATAACGATACTTTCCAAAATCAAGAATTTTACATACAGGAGGATCAACATTTTGAGCAATTTCTACTAAATCTAACCCTGCTTGTTCAGCTTTATAAAGTGCATCTTTTATTGTAACAACTCCAGCCTGGCTACCATCTTGATCGATCAATCTAACTCTAGGAACTCGAATAAATTCATTTACACGTGGCTCATTCTTATCTTTAGCTATACTAAGACCTCCTTCTTGTTTTTATTTCTTCTATTATTTCAGGGATTAAATCGTCTACTCTTCTAGCACCTAGGTCGCCTTCATGCCTACGCCTTAAAGATACACTATTATCATTCTGCTCTTTTTCTCCAGCAATTAACATAATAGGAATTTTATTTAATTCAGCATCACGAATTTTAGCACCCATTTTTTCACTTCTAGCATCAATCGATACTCTAATATTATTTTCTAACATACTACTTTTCAAATTTTCCGCATAACCTAAATATTTATCTGATATAGGTAAAATAATAACCTGTCTTGGTGCTAACCATAATGGAAAATCCCCACCAAAGTGTTCTATTAAAAAGCCAATAAACCTCTCATGAGTTCCTAAAGGCGCTCTGTGAATACATAGCGGTGTCTGCTCTTTATTATTCTCATCATTATAAACTAAATCAAATCTTTTAGGAACCGCAAAATCAACCTGATTTGTTGCTAGAGTAAATTCTCTTCCTATAGCGCTCCATACCTGAACATCAATTTTGGGGCCATAAAAAGCAGCTTCTCCAGGAATTTCTTCAAATGGAATATTTCCTTCTACTAAAGCTTCACGAACCAATTGCTCAGTCTTAATCCATAGCTCAGGATGATCTACATATTTTTTACCTAAATTCTCTTTATCGTGCAAACTTAAACGCATTTGGTATTTTTCAATTCCAAAGATATCGAAATAATACAAATACATATTACACACTTTCAAAAATTCATCTTTAAACTGATCTTCTGTACAATATATATGTGCATCATTCATTTGCATAGAGCGTACACGCATTAATCCAAAAAGCTGTCCAGATTTTTCATATCTATAGCATGTACCATACTCAGCCAATCTAACAGGCATATCTCTATAGCTCTTAGGGACCGCTGCAAATATTTTATGATGATGAGGGCAGTTCATAGGCTTAACATAGTAAGATGTTCCATCAACATCCATTGAGGGATACATACTATCTTCATAATGATCTAAGTGTCCGGATTTCTCATATAAATCACCCTTAGTCAAATGAGGTGTTCTTACCCTTGAATATCCAGCTTTAAGCTCAGTTTCTTTTGCTAAATTTTCCAGTTCCTCAATAATAACAGTACCATTAGGTAGCCATAATGGAAGCCCCGGACCTACTTCATCATCAAATGCATATATTTCTAGCTCTTTTCCAAGTTTTCTATGGTCTCTTTTCTTTGCTTCTTCTAAATTAATAAGAAATTGATTAAGATCTTCTTTTGTAAACCAGGCCGTACCATAAATACGTTGCAACATCTTATTACTCTCATCACCTCTCCAATAAGCTCCTGCGCTAGACAGTAATTTAAAATATTTTATCTTTCCAGTAGAAGGGACATGAGGTCCTCTGCAAAGATCAATAAAATCTCCCTGCGTGTAAGCTGAAATTGTCTCTTCAACTGCGATATCACTTATAATTTCTACCTTGTAGTCTTCACCCATTTTTTTAAATTTTTCCAGGGCTTCATTTCGAGATAGCTCAACTCTCTCAACTTGTATATTTTGCTTTGCAAGCTCTTTCATTTTACCTTCAATTTTTTCAAGCTCTTTATCATTTATAGATATATCTACATCTATATCATAGTAATATCTATCAGCAAGCGCAGGACCTATAGCTATTTTAGCATGCGGATATAACTCTTTAATTGCTTGTGCTAGAAGATGTGCTGAACTATGTAATAAGACCTCATGAGCCTCAGGGCTTTTATTAGTTATCAGCTCTACATTAGCATTCTCAATATCTATTGGAGACTCTAAATCCACCAAGTTTCCATCTACCTTAGCAGCAATTGATGCACGAAATAAACCTTCACCAATAGAACGGGCAAGATCTCCTCCTGTAGAACCCTGTTCTACATGTTTAATAGTATTATCTGGTAGTTTTATCTGAATTTCTTTCATAATCAAAGTGGGCGACACAAGATTTGAACTTGTGACCTCCACGATGTCAACGTGGCGCTCTAACCAACTGAGCTAGCCGCCCTAATTAAACTTCTATTCATATACAGCCGGGAAATTTACACTATTATTAACGATAATGCCCATAAATTTATATTATAAATATTATTTTAATTTCCTTTACTATCTAATAATGGAATGGAAGGCTCTAAGATATCGTAGTATCTATTTAAATCAAGAAGAACTTTTGACGCCTCTTTATAAACCACATCTTCGTATAAACTAACTTTTATTTTTTCTCTTTCACCTGAAGCAACAAGAGACATTTCTCTGATTAAGCCATTTTCTATCCATTTTTGATTTTCAATATCCCAATACTGCTCTGATCTTCTATTATCATAATATTTATCTATGCTTCTAGTTAATCGATTTTGGGCAGACCTATCACTCTCCCAAAACATAATTTTAGATAATAACGAAATAGATGATTTTTTCTTTAAATCTTTTTCTTTTGCTAACGCTCCTTTTAACCTGCCTAAATCCTTTTCTCCTAATAATTTATATTTTATAGTATACTCTTCAAGAAACTTTTCAAAATCCTTATAAATCTTATCTGATATTACAACTGGAGCTACAATATTATTTAGAGGAACATACTCAGCTGCAAAAGCTAGAAAAACTCCAGCTTTCCATAGACCTTGTACATATGATGGTAAAGATTTTTGCAATACTTCAATATCTGGAGTTATTCCTCCACCACCTTTTACAAATCGTCCACCCCTAGTCTTAAATAGTGTATCTTCATCGCCAAACCCATCTTCTAAAAAACCTTTCTTAAAATAATCCTCTTTCTGTATCAATCTTCCCGAAGGAGTGTAATACTTGGCAGTAGTAACTTTTAAAGTAGTTGTATCATTTAAATTATACATACTTTGAACAAGGCCCTTTCCAAATGATTTTTGGCCAATTACAATACCTCGATCAAGGTCTTGTATAACCCCTGATACAATTTCACTTGCAGATGCTGAACTTCTATTAATCAAAACTGCGAGAGGAATCTCTTCTGATAGTTTTGGAGCCCTACGAGAGTTCATATTACGCTTCGACTTTGGTATCCTACCTTTGGTGTTCAATAGATTTAACCCTCTATCAGTTAATTTATCCAGGATATTAATACTTGCACTTAATAGACCTCCTGAATTACCTCTTAAATCAATAACTAACCCCTTTAAATCTTGGTCAACTAGTTCCTGTAGCCCTATGCCAAAATCTTTTGCTGTATTTTTAGAAAATTTTGTAATTCTTATATAGCCTATACCATCTTTATCGACCCCCCAGTACGGTACATGTTTAATTACAATATTGGACCTTGTTAGTTCAAATTCAATTTTCTTTCGAGCAGAAGGCCTATAAACCGTTAGTACAACGACTGAACCAAGCTCTCCCTTAATAAGCTTTGACGCATCACTTAAGGTCATGCCTTTAGTTTTAATCGAATCTATCATTAATATCTGATCACCTGAGTGAATTCCTTCAGTATAAGCAGGGCTATCTTCAAAAGGGTTAAGAACCGTCAATGTATCTCTCCTTAATCCAATCTGAATACCAACACCTCCATACTTTCCAGTTCTAAGCATATCAAGCCTATCCTTACTACTACCACTTAAGAATCTAGTATAGGGGTCTAAAGGCTTCATCATTCCTTTTATGCCTGCCTTAATTATTTCAGATTCATTAACTGAGTCTACATAGCTCTCTCGAACTTTATAAAAAGCTCTCTCAAACATATCTAAATAATCCTTAGTATTTTGGCTATTACTAAATTCTAATTCTCCTTTCTTCTGCTTAGCAGTTTTTTTGACTCCATCAATTTTTTTACTTTGAGCAGTTAACGCGGATAATAATAAAGCTCCAATTAAAAAACATCCAACTAAATTTCTCATATACATACTTATTTAATAACCTCATCTATAATTTCATTAATTTCATTTTCTATAAGGAGCTCAGACTGATCTGCATTTATTAAAAAGAATCTTTCAGGGCTATCTTTAATTATTTGGAAATAACCTTTACGAATTTTTTTAAAAAACTTAATACCAACAGATTCCATTCTATCTATTTCAGTTGAATCAATTCTTTTAAATGCATTTTCTGGCTTTATATCTAACAAAAACGTAATATCTGGTATAAGGCCTTCAGTAGCAATTTCATTAATACTTACTAATTTTTGAACATCTAATTCTCGACCATACCCCTGATAAGCTATTGTACTATCTATAAACCTATCACATATTACAACCTTACCACTATCTAGGTCAGGTCTTATTTTTTCCTTTACTAGTTGAGCTCGTGCAGCTGCAAATAGCAAACCTTCTGAGATATAAGATAGTTCCATATTTTCTTTATCTAAAAGAATTTGTCTTATTTTTTCTGAAAGACTTGTACCTCCAGGCTCTCTATATGTTATATAATTGATTTTTAATTTTTTCAATCTAGATTCTAATTTTTTTATTTGCGTAGACTTACCAGAACCATCTATGCCTTCAAATGTTATTAACTTACCTTTAATCATTAACTTAAAACGTACCCCTTTTTAGCAATTAAAACAACAAATTCTCCTTTAGGTTTAGTCTTTGAAAAATAATCGTGTGCTTCTTGAACAGTTCCTAAAAAGGACTCTTCATATAACTTAGTAATTTCTCTACAAACTGAAACTGTACGATCCCCCCAATAGCTATAAATATCTTTTAATGTCTTAAGTATTCTATGAGGAGATTCAAAAATTACAATTGTCGCTGGTAAAAGTTCTAATGATTCAAACCGAGTCTTCCTTCCTTTTTTAGGTGGAAGAAAACCCTCAAAATAAAAATGATCGGTAGGTAGTCCGGATATAGAAAGAGCTGAAGTTACTGAAGAGGGACCCGGAATACTTATTACATCAAATTTTTCAATTTTTGCTAAATTCACTAGCCTATATCCCGGGTCACTAATACAAGGAGTTCCCGCATCAGAAATAATTGCAATTGAATCGCCATCATCTAATTTAGCTAATAATTTCTTAGCCTGAAAAATTTCATTTTTATCATGATAGGGAATTAAGGGAGTAAAAATATTGTAATGATTTAATAGTTTTCTACTAGTTCTCGTATCTTCTGCTGCTATAAGATCAACTTCTTTTAAAACAGACTCTGCCCTATATGTCAAGTCTGATAAATTGCCAATTGGCGTTGCAACAACATAGAGACAGCCGTTCAATTAATTCAGTACGTTTTTAACAGTAGCCTTAATTATAGCCATTGCTTCTAAAAGATCTTCTTTTGTGACGTTTAAATGTGGTCGAAAACGAATGGCTTCATCACCTGAAGGCAAAATAAGCAAATTATTTTCATGCAACTTATTAATCAACTGATCTCGCTCTGTTTGAGATGGTAAATCAAATGCTGCAAATAGACCTGTTCCTCTAGCATTAACAATAAAAGCTGGAAACTCTTCACATAATTTTTGTAATTCAAGAAGTAAAAAGTCACCCATCTTTGCTGCATTATCTAAAAGATTTTCCTTTTCTATTATCTCTAAAATAATCTGGAAACGAACCATATCAGTTAAATTTCCTCCCCAGGTCGAATTAATTCTACTAGATTCAGAAAAAACATGATTATCTACTTCTTCGACCCTCTTACCAGCCAAAAGGCCACAAACCTGAGCTTTTTTACCAAAAGATATAATATCTGGAAGCGAGCTAATCTTATCAGCACAATTACAATCATGGCTACATCCACTAAAGTGTTGATGAGCCCACATTTTACCAGTAATACCTACCCCTGTTTGAACTTCATCATATATTAATAAAAATTCATTTTCATCAGCTAAATTTCTAAGTTTGTTCAAAAATTCACATCTAAAATGATTATCACCTCCCTCACCCTGAATCGGCTCAATAATTAAACCTGCAATATCATCAGGATTATCAATCAAAGATTGCTTAATTTGCTGTAAAGCTAATTCTTCTTTTTTCAAAACGCCATCTAAAATATGGTCAGATATAGGAAATGATAGTTTTGGATTATCTATTCTAGGCCAATCAAATTTGGGGAAGTACATTGTTTTTCTAGGATCTGAAGTGTTTGTTAGAGAAAGCGTGTAACCACTACGTCCATGAAATGCTTCTTTAAAATGTATGATTTGGCTACCTTTTTCAGGTTTTCCTTTACTCATATTTTTACGAACTTTCCAATCAAAGGCAATCTTTAATGCATTTTCTACTGCAAGAGATCCTCCTTCAATAAAAAAGGTATGAGGTAAATAATCTGGAATAGCCACTCTTGAAAAAGTATCAAGAAAATTTGCATAATATGTATTGTATAAATCTGACAATGTTGGCTTGTTCTGTGAAACCATACCCAAAAGCTCTCTTTTCTCTACTATAGAAGGATGATTATAACCTACGGCCCCAGACGCAAACATGGAAAACATGTCTAAATGCTTTGATCCATCTCTCTCATCTACTATCCATGAACCATGGCTCTTTTCTACATCCATAATAGGATCAAGGCCATCTGCTAAAATATGTTTCCCTAAAGTACTGCGAACGTTATTTGCACTAATTTTCATTTCCATTCCTATATATTAATTATCTAAATCAAATTTAATTCCTTGAGCTAAAGGCATTTCCGTACTCCAATTCATTGTATTAGTCTGCCTTCTCATGTACCCTTTCCATGCATCAGAACCAGATTCCCGACCTCCCCCAGTTTCTTTTTCACCACCAAAAGCACCACCTATTTCAGCCCCAGAGGTTCCTATATTTACATTTGCAATACCACAATCAGAACCAGCTGCTGATAAAAACTTTTCAGCCTCTCTTAAATTAGTCGTCATAATAGCAGAAGACAAACCTTGTTTAACACCGTTTTGCATTTCAATAGCCTCATTTAAATCAGAATACTTCATAAGATATAAAATAGGAGCAAAAGTTTCTTCCTGAACAATGTTAAAATTGTTTTGAGCCTCAATAACAACAGGTTTAACATAACAACCACTTTCATAACCA
>NZHT01000057.1 GCA_002691385.1 Flammeovirgaceae bacterium
AACTATTGATGAATTCTTTGCAACAGATTCATGGAAATTCTATTGGGAAGATATTCCTGATAAAAAATATCTTCAATATGTTCCAAATGGAAATCATGGCTTAACAGAAGGTTATCGATATCAAAATGTCTTTTCTTTTTACGACAGACTTATTCATTCTAAAGATTTACCACAAATGGAGTGGCATATTGAAAAAGATGTATTTCACTTAGATTTAGGAATAGATACACCATATAATATTAGCCTTTGGAAGATAAATAATCCAAATTCAAGAGATTTTAGAATATGGGAAGTTGGTAGAAATTGGAAAAAAATAGTGATAAAGAATAATAAATCAGGTAAGTATAAGATAACAGCTCCAATAGATGAAGGCTTTACTGCTTCACTTGTTGAGGTTGTTTTTTATCCAGATTCTGAAGCGCCAATAACCTTAACTACAGGAACTCAGGTTTTACCTAATAAATATTCATTTTCATCATATGAATCAAAAATTAAAACAAAAGATAAAGGTAAATGATGCTACAAAATAGACTGACTGGGATGGTGATGATTGCTCTGGTCCTAATTGTAGCTTGTGAAAAAACAGTCTGTTCTTAATTTAGAATATGAAATTTACAGATATTGTCAAATCCAACATTGTCAAGAATCTGAGAGCCTATATATGTTAGGCTATACTGCTATTAGGTTTAATGAAAATGGGACAAATACTTGTAGAGTATATGGAACTATAACCATTAAAAACTATTTACTTCCACAGAGGCTGTCATTACAAACTTAGATTGGATACATCAAGAAGCTGTTAAACTCAAGTTGATTAGGTCTTATTCCAAATCTTGAATCATCATTTTCCGAAACAGAATTTTCAATTCATTTTTATCAAAATAGGTTAATTCACCAACTCGCTCAAATGAGATTAAATCCTTTTTCACCCATTCCATTATTTTTGTTTCATTGATGTTTAACAGACTGCAAGCATCTTTCATGCTCAAGAGATTCTCAGCATTTAGCGTTTGATCTTCTTGTGATTCATTGTAATAAAAGGGTAAGGTTTCTTCAACTTGGCTGAGTTTTTTTGATAGTAAATCAAGACTTTTTTCAAGATTGAAAATTCGGTATTCTAATTCTTTTATTTTTTTTTGTAAACTCATGTTACATGAACGGATTAGTTAAAGGCTCTTTAGCATATAACTTATTTCTCCAATATTTTTTTTTGTAAAACCTTTAAAATATTTGATTGGGTCAAATAACTTAAGGAGTATTTTTCTGTCTCTGATTAGATAGTAGGGCTTATTTATTAAAGACAAAAAGGGTATGACTCTTAATTTATTTGTAACAATTAAACTTGAATGATTCAATAATGGGAAATTAGCGATGGCTTTATTTAAATCTTGTTTACTGTGAATGAAATTTTCTCTCGTAATTTTTTCAGACGATTTCAGTATTTGATCAACTTTGTCGAGTTGATTTGAGATGAAAATGATTTTGATTTTAAAATTGCTGATCAGATGATCACATAAATGATAAACCATTTCAAGATTTTTAGTTTTTTGAAAATTACCAAAGTGAATATCCATTAAAAGATATTTTGTATTAGCAAGATCAATAGAGTGATTGGTGTTAAAAATCCAATGAATCATTTTATGATTTTTTTGAACAAGGGGATTTTCATGATAGTATTTTGGTGATAGTTCATATGTAATTGAAAAAATATCTTGTACAAGATTAGTCATATCGATAAGACTCAAATAATTAAGTCTTGGTTTCTTTTTTTGAGAGATGAGCTTATCAAATACAAGAAATCCAAAAGCCCTTTTAAAGCTTACCTTTAATTTGGCACTAATCTTAGCACTTATGGCTAAACCCACTAATGAATTTTCGATAGAGATCAAATAATCATATCCTTTTTTTTCAACCCTTTTCAGTTGATTAAAACGTTTTATGTATTCCACCTCCGAATACTTCTTTTCAAGAAAGAGAAAATTATCTTCAACCTTGCTGTATGAGATTAGAATGAGTGATATTGACAGTGATTGTTCATCTAAAAACGAAAACAGTGTATTCGTTAATGCATTTAAAATAAATAACTGTGATTCATCAGCCTTACTTATTAATAGTAATTCCATAGCTAAAAGTTAATTATGAAATGGTTGTCAATTATCTAATACAAAAAGTTCAACTTTTTCTACAAGTTTACCAATTTTATCGAACCATGATAAAAGATTACCATTCTCATCTGCAGTTACTACTAGGTAGTTGCCATTCTGATCTTGAATTAAATTAATATCCCAAACCCACTTTTGATGACCTGTTAAAGAGATTGCAGAATTGGTTATGTTCGACAAGTCATTCAGTGTTGTATTATATTTGAGTACTTTATTATCAAAACTTGCTGAGTATAAATTATCATTCGATTGATCGTAGAATAGTTTGGTTATTTCTGATCGATGAAGGACAATCTTACCATCAAATTCTAGTTCGGTTTTTATTTTGGTCTCGTTAATAAGATTGTAAACATATAACTCTCCGGAGCGTGTTCCCAAGAACATTCGATTATTGGTAAAAGTGATAGCTGATATTATATCGCTTTTTAGATTAATCTTTCTTAGAGAAATAGGTTTTAATTCATTCTCAAGAAGTGTGTAAAGACCATCATTCGTTGCTATGTAGAGCTTATTAAATTTTTGATTGTAATAACTCGTATTAATAGAGTTTGTTTTGGTCAGGGAAGTAGTATTTTGTTCATCATAAATTGAGATATCATTTGATGAAACGATAAAAAGTTTTTTAGAATTTGAATTGTAATGAAGTTTTTTGATAGGGGTATTGTCTTCATAAATTTTCTTTTTTCTCGAACGTGCATTTTGAGCTGTCAAATCAATCTTAAACACTTTTCCATTAAAAGTTCCAACATAAATTGTTTTTGCATCTGCAATTACAATTTTCCGAATACGTTCATTAATTTTAATGGGTGCAATTTCATTCCTTGTTGCTCCATTTAAAACATAAAGAAACTGATCATCCCCACCAATAGCAACGATATTGTTTTCAAAAGTACTGATGGATCTGATAGAGGCACTTGGTTTAATGTTTTTAATCAACATTGAGGTTTCTCTATAGCTCGATTTTTTTTCGAGTGCTTTTAAGGCAGTCTGTAATAAAATAAATAGACCTTCAGTAACTATTTTTCCTGAATTCGTTTCAACCATTAGCTGCTCATAGACATAATACTTTTGAAGTGTTTCTTCGATAGAATTCAAGATAATACTATTGGATTCTATATCGGAAGATTCATTAATTAAATTTTCTAATTGAAGCATTATAGGATAGAACTCAGTTTCTAGAATAGCAATTTGTTTCAACTTTTCAGCTTGTTCTCTAGCTTTTGTCGCTTTATTCTTTTGTATCAAAGCTTCACTTTGTTTTTCCATAGCCACTTTCTCAGAAGCTTTTGCAAGTTTTCTTTGCTCATCAGCCTCTAGAGCACTTTTTACTGCTTGTCTTTGCGCAATTACTGCTTTACGCAATGATTTTTGAGCTATAATTTTTGCGGAGTCAGCCAGTTTCTTTTCTTTCATTGCCATGGCAGCACTTTCATCTGCAATCTTTTGTGCACTCTGGGCTTCGATAGATTTTTTTTCAGCTAAATCTTTAGCCATATTAGCTTCGATGTAATTTTTTTCAGCCTCAGCTTTGCTTAAATATGCATCAACTGCCATAAAGATTGCAATTATTGTAAGACTACTAACAGCAATTATCACATTTTTAGTAAGACGTTTTTTTCGCTTTATTCGTTGCTCCTCTTTATGTTTATTTTGGATAAAATACTTTTCACTTTCATTAATAAATTTATTAGTCTTCGAATAATTCAACGAATATTTTTTAGACCAATTTTCATCCACTGTAGATGAGTCTCTCCAGTTTATTGCCATTTCAAGTTCAGGAGAATTTAACAGACTAATTTCACCTAGGGAATGTTTTTGAGCTTGTATAGCAAACTCAGAATAACTTTGAAAAGCTAATTTTTCCTCTTCGATCCAATCTTGTTCACGCTTCCAATTTTTATTTCTTTCATAATTAAAAGCAACTATGTCATCGAGGTTTATACTTTTATTATTTTTTCTCTGAACTCCAGAAATCTTATTTTCAAAAAACTCAATAGATTCACCTAATTCATTTTTGAAGAGTTTAATTAGCTCATTCGAAGTTGATCTTTCTACTCCAGATATATTTAAAATTTGTCCAAAAGAGTTTGACAAGTCATTATCTTGATTTTTCTCAAAATTTATAGTCGCTTTTACAATTTTCTCAAAATTTATTTGATCTGTTTCAGAAAGGGACTGAAAGAGGCTTTCAAATTTATTTCCGATAACATTTTCAACCCCACCAATTTCATTGATCATTTCTTTGGTTACAGAATCTTTATTTTTATTTTTATTGAAAAGACAATAAAGAAGAAACTGAACATTTGGAAGCAAACTCAAATCCTGAGTGGATTTTTCTAATAAATGATTAAAAGCTGAGCTATCAAACCCAATTCCATTTGATGTAAAATTATTTTTAATTAATGACTTGAGACCACTAGAACCAATATTTTGAATTGCATATTGGGATTTACTGAAAAGTTCTTGAAGGCTTGCGTAATTAGTTAATTGGGAAATGTACTCTGTTTGTAAACAGATTAAGAAATAAATTGAAGTTTCTTTAAATCTGACTGTTCTTGAAATAATATCAAGTAAAAGCTGATCATCACTATTTTTTTCTTTGATTATTTTTTCAAAGACAAATATATCTTCTAACTGATCGACAACAATAAATAAATTCCTTTTGTTATATATTTCTGAATCCTTATAAATTTTTGAAAGTGATAAGTTTTTATCATCCTCAATGATTTTTTTATAGTTTGCAAAATCCTCTGTGTTAGACCTGTAATCTTTTTTTAGAACGCCAGAATTTGTAAGAGCTGCAATCATATTTTCGATTGGATTTACTCCAGGTCTAAATTTACAAATTGACCATTCTTTTCCAGCCTGACCTAAAAAGCCCTTTTTCAGTCTTGGGATTAAGCCTGCGTTTATGAGCGAAGTTTTACCAGAACCTGAAACACCAGTTAATGTAATCAGTTTATTTTTTTGAATAATTTGCAATAAATTTTCAACCTCTTTTTCACGACCATAAAAAGAAAAATGATCCTCTTCTTGATAGGGTAATAAACCTTTAAGATTATTTTTTTCAGGCATTAGGCTTTGATTATGCTCAAATTTATCAAAATTTGAATTTGGAATTGTATTTTTATGAAAATAATTAAATAATAAGAATGTTCAGGTACTATTATACTAATGATTTGATATCTGAACTTGAGAAAGAACTTCTTAGGGATCATAGTATTGTCCAGTTAATGATTGACGAATATGATCTTTTTTTAGTATCCAAATCTTTGTTTGAAGCTATAGAGGAAGGAATTTCTATCGAAATTGTTGTTATCTCAACAAGTAATAAAAAATCTATGAAGCTTGTCAATCTTTGTAAAAGATTAATTGATCTTAATGTTCAGATATACTGGAGGATTGATAAAAATTTATTCGTTAAAGAGGACTATTTTGGTATTTTTGATAAAGAATACTTAATAAGCAAGAGAGAACAGCCAAATTTTGATGATGCTGAGGGTTTGATTCGTTTTAAAAATGATTTCTTTAATGGGCTGGCATTAGATTCCAGAAAACTTTCAATGTTCGATGGTGATATTCAAATTCAATTTGAATCCAATAGAAGTATCATTTATCCAAAAGAAGAAATTGAATTAAGTTGGGAAGTTTTGAATGCCCATGAAGTTCAAATTGAACCTCTTGATAAAAAATTTGAATCCAAAGGGGTTCAAAATATTTTAATCGATGAGGATACTAAATTTACTTTGACAGCAAAAAACAAAGGTAATATTCAGAAAAAAACTGTTTTTGTTCGTGTTTTGAAAATCAAGGAAATTCATTTTGATATTGAAGTTTTAGATCCCGTAATAAATGAGTATATCACAATAAATTCTTCCTCTATTGAAGATGAAAGATATGCAGTATATTTAGGCCAAAAGGTTAAAATTTCATGGAATATTAAAATGATTGGTAAACTAATTGAATCAAAATTAGGGAATTTACCACTTTCAGGATTTCATGAGTTTGAAATCTTTAAGGATACTGAGTTTAATTTCATTTTTAAATCATTAAAAAGTACTCAACGTAAAAATATTTCTCTTCACTGTTTTAAGGATAGTTCACTTTTTAGAGAAATAGAAACGGAAGACATTATAAAAAAGACAAAAAAGAAATCTTTCACTGAAAATTTTCTTTACTTAGTGAAAGATTTTTTTTCAAGAGTATTTGAATAATGGAGTCAGATAAAAAGGTTAACCTAATAAACCGTTTTTTAATAAGTTGTTCAGGAGCTAGTTTAGAGCTTTTGAAAGATTGTCCTCGTTTTGAAATCACCAAGTATTCAAGCATTGGATTAACCATATTGTTTACTGCCATACTTGCGGTAGTATCCTCATTCTTCGCCCTATCTATTATATTTGATTATTTATTTTTAAACATAGCTTTAGCATTTTTATGGGGTGCTATAATTTTTAATTTAGACCGTTACATTATTTCTAGTATGCGTTCATCTGACAATAAATTGAATGATTTAATTAGAGCAATTCCAAGGTTTATCATCGCAATAATAATTGCTTTAATTATATCTAAACCCATGGAAATGCAAATATTTAAGTCAGAAATAAATTCTTTTTTAAAAGTTGAAAATACCTCTTTAATTTCAGATGTAGATAAAAAATATTCAAGTCTTCTTGAAGACAACTCCAGAAAAAAAAGTATTGCTGAAAATCAATATAAAGAATTGTTACTTATCAGAGAACAATACTATCAAGATTATAAGTGTGAATGCGATGGAACTTGTGGCACAAAAAGGAGAGGAAGAGGAGTTGAATGCTTTAGTAAAAAAGAAAAATATGAAACATTTCAGACTGAAATAGAATCTGAAAAAATTAAGCGAGATGTAATTCTTGAAAAATTAATATACGATGAAACTACGGTAAAAAGTCAGATCTATGAAGAAAAAGAATTGATCAAAGCCAGCTTGTCTTATGGTCTAATGGATCAAATTAGAGCTTTAAGTAGTCTTGATAGTAAATCTTCATTTTTTATTGTGCTAATGTTTGTAATGATCGAAATAGCCCCAATATTAACTAAAATAATGTCAAGTAAAGGACCTTATGAAAATCTAATACTTGAATATGAGAAGAAATTTGAAATGAATTATTTGAAAGCACTTGACAATTTAGATCATGAAAGGGTAAAGAATAAAAAACTTAAAGAAATGTCTACTCGTTTTGAAATAAAATCAAAAGAAAAACAGATTCAAGACATTGTAAAGCAAGATGCATATGACCGATATGAAAAAATTAGATCAGATCTTCAAAATAAAATTTCAGACAACTAGCATCAATGTTAAAAAATCACTTCTTTCTGTTTTTGATTTCTGCTACTCTATTATCTGGCTGTAAATCGATATTGAGTCCAATTGAGGATGATTTTAAACCCTCTTTATCCTTAGATGAACTTTCTACTCCTCAAACTGCCTTAAACACAACAAATGGGAATTCATTAGAAGATAAATTTACACAAGAAGTAGAAGCTTTGATCAAAACCAAGGAAGAAGATTTAAGCTCGTATTATGAAAATTACTTAGATAGTTTAAAATTAAAACTTAAAGACTCTGGTTCTATAAAAATTAAAGGTTACGAGGATTTTTTAGTAAATATTTTATCTGATCAAATAAAAAATGATACCATTTACTTGGCAAATCTTGTTACTAAAACGGAAACAAAGGGTACTCCCCTGAGTTTTCAATACACAGGTTTAAAAAATGATAATTTTTATTTTGAGATTGAATGTTTAAAAAATAATAGTCTTTCAGAATTAATCTTTGGAGGAATAGACATTGAGTTTGTCGAAGGAGATCAAGTTCGTTACAAATACTTTGATCTTAAAAAAAAGGATAAGATTAAAGGTTCATTTAAAGTCATAAATGACAATCCTATAATCTTTAATGTTACTAAAAAGGGATACAGTAAATCTGCATTAAAAGTAAAAGTAAAAAAAACTTTGGGTTCTAATTTAATTGTTGAGAGAGTCATAGATAGTCTTGAGGAAAATCATTTGGTTATTAAAGAAGTCTCTGATACAATTTATCATCTAATTGATGAAAAACAATACAATTTAGCCCCTTATCTGGATATAACAAATCCTCATAAATTAAAAATACCGTTAGTTATTGATAATCTTGAAAACCTATTAGGATGGGGTTATTGGCTTGGAATAAGTAAGTCTGATATTGATAATTACTCACAACTTTACGAACTAATTTTTGATGAACCTTTGAAGCTTTTTGCAAAGTCCGAATTGATTAAAACGAGTTCTAAATTTACACTTCCCAAAACTTTAAATGAAAACTTAAAAATTGATTTTAAAAATAATTCGAATGATTATATTAGTTTAAACAGTTCTATTTCATATAGTTTTTTTAAAACTGACTCTTTAAGCAATCCTTTAAAAGGTGAGCTGAGAATTACAAATCTTTCAAAACTTTATGACTATATGATAACATTAAAAACAGTAGGAGTTAATATTGTCAAATCAAAAGTACAGGAAGAAGAAACCACTTATAAATTAAATGAATATATTAACATATCAGTTATTAAATGATAAAGTCTAGAAACATTTTTGTGTTAATTATACTTTTTTCTATTGTATTTTCATCCTGTAGAAGACAATCGATGCAATTAAGGTCTAGCGTAAGAAAAACTCAAAATGATGTTCGCTATTTTAATAGGGATGTAAATAAAGTAAAAAATTTTCTAGGTGTTGAAAAAGGTGATAATGGAGAGGACTTGGATTCTTCTTCTCAAAATTTATTTACTCCTATCGACCAAAAAAATATTTTCACCACATATGGATATGTTTATGATGCCATTAATGGGTCAAAGGATGTAATTAACAGTTCAAATTTTTATTGGGACTCTATTCAAAAAGTTTATTATGTCAGAAATAAAAAATACAGTAAAATAAAACCTGAAAATGAAGTTTTCGGATGGCATCCCTACTGGATGGGAAGTGCATGGGAAAGTTATCCTTTTGAGTTACTATCAACCATTTCTTATTTTTCTTACAAATTAGATCCAGAAACGGGATCTTACACAAATCCCCAACAAATGATTGAGTGGAGAAATACGGCAATGATTGATTCAGCTAAACTCAAAAAAACAAAGGTTCTATTGACTGTTTCAAGTCATGGATATAAAAATAACAATTCATTTTTAGGAGATCAAGCTAAGTGGGGTGTGCTAATTGATTCATTATCAAATCTTTTATTGGATCGAGATGCTGACGGAGTAGATATAAATTTTGAAAATTTACCCTATTTAAAAAGAGGGAGTTTCAATCGATTTATAGAAGAATTAAGAAAAAGACTTAATCAAAAATTAGGAACAAAAACTCCTATTATCTCTTTGACACTTCCAGCAGTTGATAGTAGAGAAATATTCGATATAAAAGATCTTCAGAAATTCGTAGATTTATTTGTTATCATGGGATATGATTATAATACGGGGCCTCAACTTCAAGGCGCTGTTGCTCCTTTACTTCCTTTTGAATCAAAAAATATAAGCTT
>NZHT01000058.1 GCA_002691385.1 Flammeovirgaceae bacterium
ACACCCCACGCCCAGGCGTTAATTTCTGTGATGATTGCTTGCACTCTCGATCCTCTCTGTGTCGATCTCAGCCGCAGGTGTGTGCCTTGCAAATGATGCTGCACCATTCATGCCCGCAGCAGACAAGAACAATGACTCGGCAGGAGTATGACGCTGCCCTAAACCCTCAGACCAACAGTCGATAATGCCGCTATCCACAATGTATCAGTTGGCCGCCTGAATAAGCGAATGTTCATGGGCAAACAGCCCAAAGATACCCCCAGTGTGAACAAAAATAATGTCGTCCACCTGATCAAAGTAGCCCTCTCGAACATCCTTCAGTAAGCCGCAAAAGGCCTTTCCGGTATAGACGGGATCCAGGACCACGCCCTCGAGACGTGCCAACTCGACAATCAGCTGATAAACCTCCGGGGTCGCAACGCCGTAGGCGGGCCCCGCACTGTGGTCACGAGTAACCGGCGCTAGCGTCAGTGTCGGCAACTGACTCCAGCGGCGCTCAGCGGCCGCCCAATCTGCGGCGACCTTTGCGTTAAACCACTGCGCGTCGTCACAGACCGCATAGCCCACCACGGATAGAGGCAGAGCCCAGAGCGCCACACCCGCTGTGAGGCCGGTTTGGGTGCCGGCAGACCCTGTTGCGAGCACTATTGCTGCTTTATCAATGTTGTGGGCTGCAATGTCGCCCCCAAGCTCCTCGGCTGCGGCAATATAGCCCCATAAGCCCAAGCTATCGCTACCCCCAGTAGGAATCATCAGCGCCGGCTCACCAGAATCT
Source organism: Flammeovirgaceae bacterium (assembly GCA_002691385.1). Lineage (GTDB taxonomy): Bacteria > Bacteroidota > Bacteroidia > Cytophagales > Cyclobacteriaceae > UBA4465. Next base: position 776 of record NZHT01000058.1, read on the forward strand.
CGATAGGTCTGCTCGAGCCGCCCGTAGGCCGACTCCAACGCCTTCGCCCAGCCTTTCGCAGGCAGCACCTCGTGCGTCGCACCGGCTATTTGATCGAGTAGGAAGTTACCCGTATTGAGCTGATCTGGGCCGTCAGAACGCAATACCAGATGGCACCTCAACCCAAGCTGAGCGGCCACTAGCGCCGTCGCGCGGCAGTGATTGCTCTGCATGCCTCCGCACGTGACCAAGGTTCGAAATCCGTGATTTATGGCATGTGCTGCAATAAACTCCAGCTTTCTAACCTTATTCCCAGTCAGTACCGAACCGGTGAGGTCATCTCGCTTAATCCACAATCTCTTGCCATTACCCCATCGCTCAGAGGCACGGGCTAGGCAGTGGAATGGCGTGGGAGTCTGAGCAAGACTCAGCCGCGGAGGGTACTCAGGCGGATTCGACACCGACAGACTTCAATGTGCCCTTGGGCAGCACAGAGGTAACGTGAATCTTCTGAAATTTGAGCTCCACATTGCTGCCAACTGTTAGCACCAAATAATTGTCGTCGAGCCCACTGATTTTGCCCAGCATCCCCGAGGACAATGCGACTTCATCGCCCTTCTTGAGGGATCCAACCATCTCTGCATGCTCTTTTTGCCGCTTGCGTTGGGGCCGGATGGTCGTGAAGTACATAAACACCAAAATACCCACCATCATCAGGGGCAAGAACAGACCTCCCCCCTGCGGTTGCTGAGCAGCGGCCTGTGCGTATGCCTCTGGAATTAGCATGTCATTATCTCCTCGTCGCAGCGCGACACTCTAAATGTTGTCTGGACCCACAACAATACTTAGCAAGGCACATGAAGCAATTTTGATTCGCCAGACCAGTTACGGCGTAGACGAACGCCGCCAAGAACCCCATGAATTATGCGATTACAACTGAAAATCGATAGTCAGCGGCGCATGATCAGAGAATCGCTCGTCTCGATAGATCGATTGACGTAACCCCGTCCCTGACAAACCCGGAGTGACCAACATATAATCAAGTCGCCAACCTACATTGTTATTCCAGGCCTGCCCCCTATTCGACCACCATGTGTAAAGGTCAGATTCCTGCGTTATCTCACGAAAAATATCGACCCACTTCAGATCGCTGTAAATGCGATCCAGCCAGGCACGCTCATGCGGCATGAAACCGGAATTCTTTCGATTGGCTCGCCAGTTTTTTAAATCAATATTTTGGTGGCAGGTGTTCCAATCGGCACAAATAATAAACTCGCGACGCTTGCGCCGCAGCGCAGCAAGATGCTCGTAAAAAGGACCCATGAAACCGTCTTTTCGCGCCTGCGCCTTTTCGGATGCGGAACCCGACGGCACGTAAAGTGAAATGACACTGAGACCGGGAAAATCGACCTGAAGATAACGGCCCTCACTATCGACGATCTCCCAATCCAAACGAGAAACCACTCGTTGCGGCTTTTCCTTCGCAAAGACCGCGGTTCCAGAATACCCCGGACGTTCCGCTTCATTGTAAAAGCAGTGGTATCCCTCAGGGTAAAATACAGAGTCCGTTAGCTGCACCTCTTTTGCTTTGATTTCCTGAATGCAGACGACATCGGCAGACTGCTGACTCAGCCACTCAAAAAAGCCTTTGCGCGCTGCGGCACGGATGCCATTGGTATTGCAGGTAATAACGCGATACATCGGGATACTGATCCTCGTTATGTTTTGATGGGCTCGGAATTTACAATATCATGGTCATTCACACAGCAGCGTCGAACCGTAATAACCGAGCGCCACATAACTGAAGTGCCAACAATCTGGCTAGAGGTCAATTTGCTGCGTCATTATGCCGAGAGATACCTCAACGCCGAATAATTTTGCGTGTTCCGATTATTGCTAATCGCGATCTCTTCCGCTGCTGGGACGCCATCACATGGTCAAGGCGCGCGTGCAATCGCTCTGACCTTTTAGTCGGAGAAGAGTCCGAGGGGAATCAGCCACCAACGTCGCGATATGCAAAATATTGCATTTTTGGATTAAAATTCATTAAAAAATCAACAAAACAAATTATAAAAGCGATTTATATTATTGTTTTATAATATTTTATTTCATTTATCTGCGCTACCCGCTGTCGTTGACATTATTTGCGAATTGCGACACACTGGCCCACAGCTAGGATGGCAAGCGCGTTACAGGGGGCCACGGAAGGCCCCACGACTCTGACCTGAAACGCATCTCTCGGGGCAAAGATTGCCCCTTTTTTCTAAAGTAAAGCGCGCGATGTCATCACCGGGGATCTTCCTCGCGAGGTCCTCACCTATCCTATCGTTGGCCCAATGTCACAAAACGGACAACGGCTCAGATGCCGCAACGATCAGCTGAGGAAAAAAATTACGAATGAATGGGGTGGCTGACGGGTCTTGAACCCGTCTTGTAGTTCCTCGTGACGAGGCGAGCGGAAGTGTCAAAAGAAAAAATATCGCTGCAATTTTTTTCATGGCTATTGCCCCCCAATGGGTAATATTATGTTCATCGTCATTACGGCACCCCAGCTCTCAGGCCCCCCCGACGGACTATCAGCCCAGTATCGGATGCCTCCGCCCAAACTGACTGGCAACTTGCCAAAACGAAACAATTGGCTGGCTGACAACTTTACCGGGATCGACCACTCATCGTTTTCGCCATCGAATGTGGCTTCAGCACTCAGGCTGAAAGAGACTGAATTAGCAGTTCGATAACTGATAAATGGTTGAACTAAGGATGTTTCGATTGGGGTATTCCCATCTACATCCCGAATAGAGTTAACAAGGGCCCCGTAGGTCCATGATTTACCTTGCTGCTTAAGCGCAACTGCTGTCAAACCCGCTCCCCACTCGCCAGCGCCGGTGAAGGCATTGGTAGATGTGGGCAAGACAAATACTGGGCCCGCTCCCCATATCCATCCAGAGTCGCCAACAGTTTTTGGTGAAAAAAAGAAGCTTTGGACTGCATCACCCAAACCGCTCTCAGAGCCGCGCCCAGGTATCGCGTCGTCTAATGACACTATTGGAACAACTGTTCTGGAGATAACGTTCCAATTCTCGCTTATCGAGAATGGGATAACGGGCTTGATAGTCATCACCGCCCTTTCGCCTTGATCGTCGTCCCCTAAATTTCTATCGAATGTGAAATCTACGGGTACCTGAATCAGACTTGAAATAGGGTTCGCCAGTTTTCGGACGATAGCTTGATCTTCGGTTTCGGCAGCTAATGGAAACGAAATAAGTGCACAAAGACCGAAGATTAGAAGATAAGCCGATGCCTTCACCGTTTTCATACTATGGCCCAACCTATTCCACTTTCTTGAGTTGGGGTACTAAACGATAGCCATCCTTTAAGACGCGCTCTGACGGGCCATAGTGTCTCACGGTAATACCGAAGACGCCCGAGTCGTTCTGAACAGGGATATTATTGGGGTATTGCTGTCCGCAACCGAGGCTAACTGTATACGTTCCATCCGCGTGTGCTTTCGCGTGGTAAGAATTTACATTTGCGGTATCACTGAACATAAAGCCGGCTTTGTTGTATACGGTGATTGACCAAAAATGTTTATTCTTGGGATCCTCGAAGGTGAGTTGGTAACAACCAGTTGCCGGAAAGCTAGGTGACGTCTCGTAGATATTGTCCTTTGCCAATGCGCCTCCCCAACCGATAGCTGCAGCAACCTGATTCTTTTCAGGACTGTAGATTCCTCTCGTTTCATCGGTGGGTGACGAAAACAGTGAAGTATACAGCGCAATGGGACCTTCTTTTTTAACCAAGCTCACGAGGTCCGCTTTGAGCTGCTTCTCTACTTGATAGAAAGACGATTGCTCATATTGCTCTGTATAAAACGGCTTATCACTACCCGCAGTAATAAGGATATTTCGTTGATACTTTCTGACCTGCTCAGGTGAAAAGTTTGAATCAAGACGAATTATCACAATCAGGTGACTGCCAGTGTGAGTCGCCAATTCATACGTACCCGGCCCATATGACATGGGTTGTGGGCGATGGTCCTCGGTCACCGGCTGCATTGACATATACGAACCCTCGGGAACGTCTGGCAATGTGATCGTTGCGCCCTCTGAGACATTTACGACTGCCTTTGAGTAATAGGCATCTCGATTCATCCGAACAACTGGCTGGTTATCGGTAGGCGTCAATGTCGGCATGTGAAGAATTTTATTTACTCCAACAATGCTTTGCGCTTCTAGTATTTGACGGGCGGTCTCCGCACGAGGGTAGAGAGCTTTCGTTACTGCAGTGCCATTTGCCGAGAAAAATTGCTCAATATCGTCCGTCAATTTGGTACCCGCGGCGCCATAGGTGAAGGACGAAAAAGTGCACAATCCAGTGATCACTAAAACGCGGGAATGTTCGCTTAAAGACTTCAAAGCGTACTTCATAGTAGTGACCTTCTGTCGTGGTGATGCATCCCGAGACCTTTTGGGCTAGGTGCCTTGCTGTTTGATTGAGATGAGGTGTAATTCACTGAAACACTCACAATTGTGTGTAAGTCAGCGTTAGGCGAACAAATTCGCCATCTAATCCGTCGTCATTGCGATCTACGGTCTCGCCATAACTCAGCTTGAGTCCTAACGATTTAGAAAATTGAATACCCAGTGTCGCCCCCATGTTGAACGAACGCTGCTTATTGTCGTCACTCTGACCATCAGTTTCAGTCTCTCCACCGTAGGAGTAGATGCCATCTATAGACGCCCAAATGCCTGGATTGAAATTGTGGGTTAGGTGAGTTTCCAGCTTGTAAAGAGTACTTTGGCTGACCGTACCGGCATTAAACGGATCTTCGTTGTCACCAAAAAAAGTGACACTGGGCACCAGGTCAAATGTCGTTAAGCGAGGATCTAGAAAGCTCTCGCCGAAACCAAAGGTTATTGGTGCCCCCAATTGTATTGAATAACGATTTGCGCCCAAGTTAGCGGGCTTGCTTTCATCGTATTCACCCGTAGGAAGTGTCAATCGGGCTAGACCGCCAACGGCAAAACCGGGTTTGTAAGACGCATAGTTCTGTGCAGTCAGTGGAGGCAGATTGTGTAACCCCGCAGTGACTAGTATCTGAGTGTCTCCCAATCCGCTTGACTGAGTTTGATTCTGAAAATTAGGTGCAGTAGGCAGAGTGACGGTTGACGTTAACTCCCCGGTCGGCTGCACAACTGTAAAGGATACGTATCGGTCACTGATTGACATCGTACGCGTGTACTGCGCGATCACTAAATCAATATCCAAATCTAGCTCGGGGTTTACAATACCCGTGCCGAGTATTGAATTGCCCTCCACACGCATGCCAAAAACAGTGAATACATTCGTATTTATTGGAGGTGGGAAGTAGGCACGCGGCCCATCGCCAATATCCGCATACGCTGCATGGCTGTGCAGAATCAGTGCGCTACAAGTAGTCAGAAATGTGCGTGTAGACACCTTATATTTGGTTAGAAACGTCCAGATCATGAATAGTGCTATTCTCTCGTTAAATGACCACGTAATCTGATGAGCAAGTGCGTCCCTCAGTTACACTTAGGACACTGCGCCAATTCTGTATTCTTGTGTTAATGCGAACTCAAAGACGTTCAACTACATCAAAGCTCTGTTCAATGAGAAGAGTTACCGCCTCTGGACTAGTCTATGTAGACGCCTTCAACGTTTCACCGCTAGCGGACTACACCTAAACCGGTTGCCCGCTGATGGTAGCAACTGGCCCAATTCAAATTGCACTCAGCTGTGCAATTGCGTTGAATTGATAAGGGGAATGAAGTGATAGGTCGGCACGCCGTAACAGGGCACCTTGCTTTTTCGTAATACAGCACCTCAGTTTATACGAATAAAAAAAACCCGGCGAAAGCCGGGTTTTTAGAGATACATCAGACGCTAGCGCGCTGATTAGGCCTCCTTTAGAGAAAGCACCAAGGCTTCGGTGAAGACGACAACAACGGTGTCGCCAAGGCGGACGTCATCGAACTTCGAGATCTCTACGCCGCCCACTGTGTGCATACGACCTCGCGGACCCTTGATCATCACGTTTCCGTTGCCATCCATGGCTTCAATCGTGCAGCCCGCGCGTATCAGTCTTGCTGCACCCACTGCCGCCACTTCAGATTGATTTGCAGTGCCGCCCATCTTCTCCAGGACAACCCACGGGTTGGCTTCTTCTTCAGCTGTCGGCGCACGCACCTCGGATTCAACAGAAGCCACGTAATCCGCAATGATCGTATCGCCGGGCACGATCTTCGACAGGTCTGCGCCGCCGTCTTCGCGTTCGCGCGCAGTCAGCGTGACGAAATTACCGGCAAGCCCGCGAACAACGACTTCCCGGGTTTCCATATCCACAAGGATAACCTCGCCCTCTACCTCGGCAACGACCGCGCGGGCGTCAGATGCCCAGACGACGTCATCCCCCATCTGCTCGGCTGCGACAGCGTGATCGCCGCCCTCGTGATGGCCTGCCAGCGCCGCGAAAGGCAGCAAGGCCCAAGCGGTGACAATGGAGAAAATCGTTTCAATAAATATCTTCATTTCCAAGCTTCCTTTTCGTTGATCTCGCACCACACTCAAATTGGACGGTCGAAAACAATAGCAAATAGCCCAACTTGATTTGCATTCGGGTGTGCAATTCCGCCGCTTCAACTTCTAGGAAACCACAGCTAACACACTATTTGGTCGCGCCGAGCAAGCTCAATCGTTTAGAAGACTGCGATTCAATACCGTTATTTTTCCGTAGCCTAGCAAAATCGCTCCAGCTCGTTCGAGCTTTCTTAGGATTGGGCCAACGGCATTTCTAGAGAGACGGGCAAGCTCAGCGATTTCATTTTGTGTCACTGGAATCTCTACGGGATCGCCCGGAAATTCACAACCAGGCAAAAAACCCTCGCCCAATAAGCGCCGGATGGCAGCCCTCGTCAGGGCATCAATGTCTCTGTTGGAGTTGTCGGCGTTTAAGAGGGTGAAGAAGTCTAAATATATCGATGACAGAGCCACCAGTCGTAATCGTAAATCCGGGAATTCGCCTTCCAAGGCTCTTAAAGATTGCGTGCTGACGTGAGCGACTGTAACGTCATTACGTGCCACCGGTGAGACGATTCTTGCGTTTTCTTTTGAGAGGGCGCGTCCACCGTCCGTCCATTCGCCAGGCCCTGAAACGTGCAAAAGCACCGGAAGGTTGTCAGTCGGCGACGAGTAGAGTCCAACCGACCCAGAAACAAGTCCATCGAGCCCATCCATTTCATCGCCTTCGAAAAAGATGGTTTGGCCCGCTTGAAATTCCCTTCTATAACAGAGCTCTAATAGAGCACTGGAAAAATCGGTTGACTGGGTTGTGAGCCACCCTCGACTTAAAAGAATCTTTTTTTGTAGCAGAGAAAGCTGACGTGTTTTCATGGATCAAATGTACACTGTTCGCAGGATCATTAAACAGGTTGACCACAGCCCGTTGCATCGATCCCCAGCAGGCATGGACGAGGATGCCAATGTGGCTATCAAATCGAGCGGTCCCAAATGCCCCTCAAAAGGGCAAACCCCAACGCTAGTGCGTCGGGAAGCCCTCGAGAATCGCACCTACCACATCGTTGATGACCGGCGCGGGATTAAGGCGGTCTGCGGTAGAGATGGTCTTCACCGCCCAGCCGTGCCATACCGGCTCTCTTGACTCAACGTCGAAAATGTCGAGCCAGGGTACCTTCGGTGTAGTTACGCACACCTACTTCGGTGTGGTACGGGGCGCCCCAGGACCAGGTGGCGGGGCCGCGGTATTGGGAAGGGTAATTGATTACGCGCAACTCATGCCGCCCACCGAAAGTGAACGACACCACAAAATCGGCATTCGCTCGATCGTGCACGAATTCATAGCCCTTGGCGGATAGTGCACCCTGTGCCGCACGCATGGCTCGGCCTTCAAACAACGGGCTGATCGGGGCCGTCTGTGTCTGCAGCAGCGGCGTGTCGGAGATGAACGCGAAGGCCTTGTAGCGGGAGAAGTCGGTACCCGCGTTGAAGTCGGATTCCACGGTCATGGATGAGCATGCGCTGAGTACCAGCGCCACAGTGCCGGCACACAAGAGCCTCAGAGATGCTTATGGCCGTGGTTGAGCCTGCATTTGCAACCAAGCAGCTAGGCCACACCACTGAGATGTTCCTTAATACCTGCGCCGACTGGATCTCAGGCGTGAAGGATCGGGCTCAGGTCAATCTGCTAAACAACATCTAGTGTGGTCAAATCAACTGGTATTTGTTGAAACTTGACCACCCATACCCAAATAATCTGAGTAAATAGTGTTGCGCTCTCTCATTTCGCTTCCATAACACGCTTAGCGCCAAAGTAATGCTTAACGTCCGTAAAATCCGAAACGTCCGGTCGTGTTTCGTCTGTCAATAAACTTCCGAGATTTCCGAGATTGCCGGACACATCCTGCGCTACCAAACGGGAACTCATGGGAACCCGTGACACTTCCTGGGCGACGGTATATTGGGTCGCCGCCCCGAAACACGCTACCCCCTCCTGCCGTCAATCCTGCATTTACCACTACTTTACACGCCTGGGGTCTGCCGGCAGACACCTAGAAGCTGCCGGCAGATGACAGGTAAATTTGGTGTGGAATGCGTGTAATTGCGGAGAGGGGTCGCCAGTTGTTGATTATATTGGCTATTGTTGGGGTGGCTGACGGGTCTTGAACCCGCTACCTCCGGAGTCACAATCCGGTGCTCTACCTGGTGAGCTACAGCCACCAACAAAAAACCGCCGCCCTTGGCACTGGCACGAATACTCTGAGGCCTCTTCCGGCGCCTAGCGGAACAAAAGTGGTCGGGGAGGAGGGATTCGAACCCCCGACATCCTGCTCCCAAAGCAGGCGCGCTACCAGACTGCGCTACACCCCGAAGCGAAGAGGAATCCCCTCCGCGCGGCGGGAGTTTACCGACATTGACAATATTGGGCAATGCGAAAGGAAATGCTTTTGTCTGATCACGAATTCTGGAAGAATCCCCGCCCAAATAACGAGGAGAACCGACATGACCGCTACAATACTCGACGGCAAACACGTTGCACAGCTCACAGAAGCCGCTCTGGCCGAGCGAGTGACTAGCATTAAAAGCCGCTCTGATGGCCGGACCCCAGTCTTGGCCACCATCTTAGT
>NZHT01000059.1 GCA_002691385.1 Flammeovirgaceae bacterium
AGACCACATAAAGACCTTGGACGCTTCACTTTTTAGTCAGGTAGGGATTTACATGAAAAATTATGGGCATCAACAGTTGGCAACTATTTCTTTCAGAGGGACTTCAGCTGCCCATACTAATGTGCTTTGGCATGGTATTCCCGTAAATGCACCTACCTTGGGATCAACAGATTTTTCACAATGGAATGTATGGCTGGTAGATGATGTTGCCATTCAGTCTGGAAATCAAGGAGCCTTATATGGTTCAGGTTCTATAGGTGGCACCGTATTTATTGACCATTTTAATAAGATTCGAACCAATGGGGCAGCTATAGGATTTGGACTGGGTAGTTTTGGATATAATTTCCAAGGGGGCAGTGTAGAGTACAAAAAAGACCATTTTCAAGGGACGACTAATATTTATCGTGAGGCTATCGAAAATGATTTTAGTTACCCTTTAAAAGGAACTGACCTTACTCAAACTCAGCAAAATGCAGCGGCTTTGAGTTATGGTTTTCGACAAGAGCTTCAGCATTTTTGGGAAAATCAACGTTTATCTATCGACCTGTTGCTCTTTTATCAACACCGAGAAAGTCAACCGGTCATATCTCAAAATTATGCAGAAGATTTCATCAAAACCCATAATATTAAATCAGTTGTTGAGCATTTTATTGATTCAAATAAAGGGTCAATAAGTACAACCTTAGGTTTGATTACTGATCAAATGATTTACAATCAAAATCCAGCAATCCGTTCTCAACAGATGACATTAACCCAGCGATATGAATATGACATAGGTGATCATTTCCTTTTAAATAGTGGATTTTTAATCAATTTTCTCACTGCCAAGGGTTCGAATCTTGAGAATATCAATTATCAAAAACAATTAGATCTCTTTGTTATAGCTACATACAGAATCAATAACCGTTGGAGTAGTACTTTGGGATTTCGTGAATCAATTTTGGAGGATTCTGGATCTAAGTTGTTGCCTTCTCTTGGTGTTGAAAGAAAGTGGGTATTTCCCAAAGGGTCATTGGGATCGCATGCAAAAATAGCGTACGGCTTTCGATACCCCACGCTAAATGATCGGTTTTGGTTACCAGGTGGAAATCCATCTTTGAAACCTGAACAAAGTGCCAGTGTTGACATAGGTTTCAAAGTTCATTATTTAAAGTTTAATTCTCAGATCAATTTTTATCAAACTTGGGCCCAAGATTGGATTTTATGGTCACCTCAAACAGGAAATATATGGCGTCCTGAAAATATTCAAAAAGTCGATATTTCAGGAATTGAATACGTCCTAGGTTATCAAATTTTCTTACCTGAAACGGTGATAGAAAGTCATGTAATTTTAAATTTTCAACATTCTATAAATAAATCAGCTTATCCGAGTCAATCTGCATATGGAAATCAATTACCTTATGTTCCTTTCTTCACAGCTATTTGGTCCAATAAATTTCATATTAAAAAATGGAGTATTACTCTAGATCAATCTTACACAAGTCGACGATATACTACCTTAGACCAATCAGATAGCTACTCGGTAGATCCTTACTTTTTATTCGATGTCAGTGTCGATTATCCGCTAAAGTTAGGTGAAGTCACAACTCAAATTTCGCTTAAGGCCAAGAATATATTTGATAATTATTACGCGAATATTCAAAATAGGGCAATGCCTGGAATCAATTTTCAATTACAATTAATAACTAAATTATGACTCAATCTAAATATACATTTAAAATAATATCATCTTTCATTTTAATTTTTACAACTTTATTATTTATTTCCTGTACAGATGATCCTGAGGTAAATCCTGACAATTTGGTATCGGATGATTCTAATGCGAATACATTAAGTGACTCTACCGAGACAAATACTGATAGTTTATCATTAGGGAATTCCAATGAGAATACCTTAGGTACTTTTTCATCTGGTGTTTTCGTAATCAATGAAGGAAACTTTTTATCTGATGATGGATCGATATCTTTTATTGACTCAGAAGGGGTGGTTCAAAATAACATTTTTTCTGAAAATAATGCATCGCTTCCATTGGGAGATGTGGTTCAATCAATGTATGTTAACGATACAACGGCTTTCATATTGGTAAATAATAGTAATAAAGTAGAGGTCGTAAATGTTAATGAAATGAAGCTATTACATACAATTTCAGTAGTTTCTCTACCTCGGTATATGATCAGCGATGGAGATTATGGTTATATTTCGGAGTGGGTAAGTTTTTCAGATCCTGGGCGTATTTCTATTTTGGATTTACATACCTATGAGATTTTAGATACAATTAATGTGGGGTTTGGAGCAGAGGCTTTGGCTATTAGAAATAACAAGCTTTACGTAAGTAATAATTTTGAGAATACCTTAAGTGTAATAAACTTGAGTACACGAGAAATCATTCAAACAATTCCCGTTGGTCCATCACCTTCTGCGATGGTTATAGATAAAAATGATTACCTTTGGATTGTTTGCAGTGGAGGTTACAATGAAGATTATAGTTTGGCAAACAATGGATTATTGGTTCAACTTGATGCCAACGACAAAGTGCTAAAAGAAATCTCTTTAGAAATGAATGTTGGTGGTAAATTGGTTACTAATGTTGATTCATCTATCCTTTATTTTTATAGCGGTACCACAGTCTACAGTTACGATCTGGGGGATGAAAGCCATAATACATTCATTGAGAATACTTCTGCCATTTCTTTTTATGGAATTGGTGTATCTCCAGATGGAGATATTTATATAGCTGATTCTAGGAGTTTCCAGTCTCTAGGAAGTGTATATATCTATGATCATACAGGTCAGGAGCAAGCAGTATTTGAAGTAGGTAGAGGGCCAAATGGTTTTGTCTTTACGTCTGATTAATTTATCAGGGGAAAGCATATTTTAATAGGGCTTCAATACCAGAGGCTACTGATTTTTTATCTTGCTGAATAGCCTGTTCTATTTCCTTCTTTTTAACAGATAATTTAGGATCTTGAAATATATGTTTAAGCAGCTGGTTGGAAAGACCTTCATGAAACCATTGTAGATTCTGATCCTTTCTATTGTTGTAAAAATAATCATTGGTCTTCGTGAGGGTTATATAATCGTTTATATATTGCCAGACCTGATCTAGGTTGGTAGGTTGTCGTGATGAAATTGTTTCAACAGGTATTTTCCATTGGTTTATATTGTTGGGAAAATAATGCAATGCTTGCTCAAAGACTATTTTAGTCTGTTTGCTTTGTTCAATATTTTTTCCGTCACTTTTGTTGACCAATATCATATCGGCCAGTTCCATTAAACCTCTTTTGATTCCTTGCAATTCGTCCCCAGCACCTGAGATCATTAACAACAATAAAAAATCACTCAAATCTTTTACCGCTACTTCAGATTGGCCTACACCCACAGTTTCAATTAAAATTACATCAAATCCTGCCGCTTCGCACAAGAGTATATTTTCCCTCGTTTTTTCGGAGATGCCTCCCATATGTCCACTATTTGGACTCGGTCTGATGAACGCATTTCTATTTTGAGAAAGTTCATTCATTCGAGTTTTATCACCCAAAATACTGCCATGATTTAATTTGCTGGTAGGATCTATAGATAATACGGCTATTCTATGACCCTTTTTGAGCAGGAATAAACCAAAAGCTTCTATAAAAGTACTTTTTCCAACACCCGGGATACCCGTAACTCCTATCCTCAAGGATTTTCCCGTATGACTCAAAATGGAATCTATTAATTGGGTTGCCATTTGTTGATCTTCTAGTAACTGGCTTTCACATAGAGTAATGGCCCGGCTCAAAATCAATCTATCCCTGGTGAGAACTCCTGATTTAAGTTGGTCTAGTGTAAGATTTTTTTTCGCTAATGACATATTTTATGATACCTGAGGCTTCATAAATTAAATTTATGTCTACTAATTTAAGTCATTTGCACTTTTAAATAATTTTCCACATATATTTTAGTGTAAAATGATAATCTAGATGCCTTAACATTAATTTAAATGATTACTCAGCTACTGAAAAAGAGAATTAGATCTAACTAGAAATTTTAAATTATAGGATATATTCGCTCAAATCTTTATTTTTAATGATTCCCGTCAATTTCTCATTCACCAGGGTTTTATCGATCAGAATTTTTGAGTGAGCTCCGATCGTATCAGGAATATCAAATAAGATATCGTTAAGCAGTTTACTCATGATGGTTTGTAAACGACGCGCCCCTATGTTTTCCATTTCTTCATTAATAGCAAAAGCTTTTTCTGCAATTTCTTCAAGCGCATCATCACTGAACTCGATAGAAACATTTTCGGATTCAATCAAGGCGATGTACTGTTTGGTTAATGCATTTTTTGGCTCTTTTAAAATCTTTAAAAAATCTTCTATTGTAAGATTATTTAATTCAACTCGAATTGGGAACCTACCTTGTAATTCTGGAATCATATCCGAGGGCTTACTAAAATGAAAGGCACCTGCGGCAATGAACAATACATGATCTGTCTGAATGACGCCGTATTTTGTAGTTACGGAACTACCTTCAACAATAGGTAAAAGGTCCCGTTGGACACCTTCCCTACTTACATCAGGCCCCGATTTTTCACTTCGTCCACCTGCTATTTTATCAATTTCATCAATAAATATAATGCCCGTATTACTCGCTTTTTGCAGTGCTTCCTCTTTGACTTCTTCCATGTCAATGAGCCTTTGGCTTTCATCTTCAAGTAATAACCTTTTAGCTTCTGAGATAGGGACTTTTCTTTTTTTAGACTTTTTTGGCATCATATTGCTGAGCATATCTTGCATGTTAATCATGGAAGATTCATCAATCATGCCTCCTCCAATCATACCCATATTGGCAGAAGCGGGAGCTTTAATATCAACCTCTATTTTTCGATCGTCTAGCGTACCTTTTTGAATTTTTTCACGGAATTTTTCTCTCGTCTTTTCATTTAGTTCATGATCTGTCATATCCGCCGGTATATCTCCTCCGGGGAAAGATTTGGCTTTGATCGGGGGGATTAGGGCATCTAAGATAATATTTTCAACAATCGATTCGGCTTTGGCCTTTACTTCTGCTTTTTTTTGAGTCCGAACCATATTTATAGCTTGCTCGACGAGGTCACGCACCATGCTTTCAACATCTCGGCCCACGTAGCCTACTTCAGTAAATTTTGAGGCTTCTACCTTGGTAAATGGCGCATCTGCTATTTTTGCAAGCCTTCTGGCGATTTCGGTCTTACCCACTCCTGTTGATCCAATCAACAAAATATTATTGGGAATAATATCATTTTTAATTTCTCCTTGGACGTTCATTCTACGCCATCTATTTCTTAAGGCAATGGCTACATTTTTCTTGGCATCACCTTGACCAATTATATATTTATCTAATTCATTAACGATTTGCTTAGGTGTAAGGTTTTCCATTTTTTAAAATATTTTTTTTAAAGCTCGTGTATTTGTTTTGATTGAGAAAAATTGGCTCGCTGCGGCGGTATGTATTTTAGCATTGCTGAATTGAAATTCATACGCTTTTATCTTTAACAAAAAACCAAAGCTAATACCAGCCCCATAGGCCATTTCATCTAAACTGAATTCGACTCTTTGCTTGTGGTTATAGCCCAAATTAAGTTCTATACGTTTTCCAATAAGTAATGCCGTTCCAAAATTAAAATATCTAAAAAATTGATTTGATTGCCTAACATTTTGGTTAGGGTTAGAAACGTACAAATTATTGGAAGAACGAATCAAATCGGTTGCCGTAATGGTAAAGCGAAATGGCATATGCTCAGGCTTAAAAGTGGTACCTATCAAAACATCAAATGGGAGCGAAGTTTTTTCTTCAGCGGTAAAATCAGAAATTAAAAAACCTAAGTTTTTAATTACCATTCCGACCGAAAAGTTTTGATGAGCGCTTCTATAGATGCCTCCAAAATCAAACAGCAAGGCATTGGCACCTGTGGTTGAGATATATGAACCTGCCATTTTTAGATTGATACCCATTGTAAAAGGACCAATTCTGTGGGATTTTCCAAGGTGGAGCACATAGTCTTGTGCCTTGAAAGTACCAATGACTCTACCTAGATCGTCCGTTTCATCTAAAGTACCGAAATCTGTAAACAAAATACCGGCAGTTAGTGGGCCAATTTTTTTAGCACTGAACTGTGCAATGGTACTCATCCTATTGATCCCTGCCAAATATGGATGATACATAATATAAAGATCTCCTATAGTACTGTCACCTAAGATTGCTGGGTTATGATATCCCATGGCAATATCATGATCATCACTTGACACAGCAGATCCTCCGAGTACTGCCACACGACTACTAGTGGGAAGATTTAAAAAATGAAAGCCTTGTTGGGCAAATAAGGATGACCAAAAGATCAAAAAAAATAAGGTAGAGGTTGTCTTCAAATAGATTTTATGTTTCTTCTGGAATGATGAATTTTAAGGGTTGCTTAACTTTTTGCTCGAGTAAGGCAATATTTAAAACATCATCTACATTTTCCACAAAATGAATTTGTAATAATTTTAAGTATCGATCATCTATCTCATTAATATCTTTCTTGTTTTTTTGGCTAAGAATGATTTCTCTGATCCCTGCACGTTTGGCAGCTAATATCTTTTCTTTCACGCCGCCCACGGGTAACACTTTACCTCGTAATGTAATTTCTCCAGTCATGGCGAGTTTGGCCTTTACTTTTCTTTGAGTAAAAAGAGAGGCAAGTGCAGTTAGCATGGTGATGCCCGCAGAGGGTCCGTCTTTTGGAATAGCACCAGCAGGTACATGGATATGAAGATCATAATGATCAAATATTTTGTAATGTATATCTAGTACCTCAGCATTAGACTTAAGATAGGAAAGGGCTGTGATAGCAGATTCTTTCATCACATCACCTAATTGACCCGAGAGGGTGAGTTTTCCTTTACCTCTACTCAAACTAGACTCAATAAACAATATATCACCCCCTGAAGGAGTCCAAGCTAAGCCCGTGACAATACCAGGAAAGTCATTATGTTCATACGTTTCTTTATTAAAAATCTCTGTTCCCAAGATATTGCGTACCTGTTGTGAATCCATTTTTGATTCAAAGGGAGTTTCCATGGCTTTGGATTTTGCAATATTTCTTACCAAAGCTGCAATTTTTCTTTCGAGATTCCTCACCCCAGATTCACGGGTGTAGTCATTGACTACTTTTTCAATAGCCTTTTGATTGAATTTTAAATCTTTTAAAGTCAGTCCATGCTCAGTGATTTGTTTGGGAATTAAATGCTTATTGGCAATTTGAATTTTTTCCTCCAAGGTATAACCTGTAATGTCAATTATTTCCATACGATCACGCAGAGCAGGTTGAATGGTTTCTATAGAATTTGCCGTGGCAATAAAAAGCACTTTACTCAAGTCATAGTCCACTTCTAAGTAGTTATCCTTAAAACTACTATTTTGTTCTGGATCTAACACTTCGAGTAATGCAGAGGAAGGGTCTCCCCTGAAGTTTGCATTTATTTTGTCAATTTCATCTAATATAAAAACAGGATTTGATGTTTTGGCACGTTTGATATTTTGTAAAATTTTTCCTGGCATGGACCCTATGTAGGTCTTTCTATGACCTCTAATTTCGGCTTCATCATGAAGCCCACCCAGTGACATGCGAATGTATTTCCTGCCAAGAGCTTCTGCAATAGATTTGCCCAAAGAAGTTTTACCTACTCCAGGAGGTCCATAAAGACAGATAATGGGTCCTTTAAGGTCATTTTTAAGTTTTCTTACTGCTAAATATTCTAATATTCTATCTTTGACTTTATCTAGTCCAAAATGATCTCGGTCTAATATCTTTTGTGAATTTTTCAGGTCGAAATTATCTGCAGTTAATTCGTTCCATGGCAAATCAACCAATAGCTCTACGTAATTCATAGCCACGGGATATTCTGCTGCCGCTGGATTCATACGCTGTATTTTATCTATTTCTTTGAAAAAATGGATTTTCACTTCTTCTGGCCAATTCTTTTCATCACCTCGAGTTTTTAGAGTTTCGATTTCTTGATCAGGGCCATTATTGCCAAGTTCGTTTTGTAGTATACGCATTTGCTGCCTCAGAAAATAATCCCTTTGTTGTTGATCAATATCTGTATGAACTTTTTTCTGAATTTCTTTTTTCAACTCGAGCATTTGCAGGTCCTTCATCATGAGTTTTAATAACTTTTCTGCTCTTTTGGTGGGATCATTTATTTCTAACAATTTTTGCTTTTCAGCAACTTCTGCATTTACATTTCCTGCCAGGAAATGAGTCAAAAAAGAATGATTATCAATATTATCCAAAGCAATTTGCGCTTCCTTCGGGATTTCGGGATTGAGCTTCATGATCTTATTGGCCGTATCCTTCAGTGATTGGACAATAGCTTCTGTATTCTCTTTTTCTAGATCAAAATCTAGGTCGTATAGAATCTCATATTTAGCTTTGATAAAAGGCTTTTCCCTTGTTGACGTTAATATTTTAAAACGTTTTTGCCCTTGAATAATGATGGTCGTATTGCCATCGGGAAGGACTAACATTTTAAGAATTTTAGCCACCGTGCCTATACTGTTGAGATCGCTTATACCTGGTTCCTCAATTTTGAGATTTTTTTGAGCGGTAACCCCAATGATTCGGTCTCCTTTGTAGGCTTCCTTTACCAGTTTGACTGACTTTTCGCGACCAACTGTTATAGGAATGACTATCCCTGGAAATAACACGGTATTTTTTATGGGAAGTATGGGAAGTTCATCGGGTAATTGATCGTCGGAGAGTGAAGGGATTTCTTCAGAAGTAATTAATTGAACGACTTCCTCGGGATCGTCCTCAGAAAAGTCAGGATGAAAAATCTGAAAATTTTTGCTCATACTATGTCAATGTGGCAGTTTTATGCCTTTAAAGGAGTTATTAATGATTTATCTCTTGGTAGATCAATACTTGTGCCAAATAATTCTATGTCTGCTTTTTAAGATTATCTTTACCCTTAAGATTTAAGTACTTTATTTGAATCTTTAAGGCAATTTTAAAAAAGTCCAACTTATGAACCCAATTAAGGTCTTTTTTTTCTTAAGTATTTTTTGTTTGGATCATTTGTTACTTGCTCAGAGTGATTCAACTACGGTATCGATGTTTAATAACGAGAACCGATCGTTAAATATTATTGTCAACCAATATGATTTCGAGAATATCAATAAAATTCCTAGATATTTTAACAAATCTCAGATATTGTTACTTAATAAACTCGAAAAAAAGAAGGACTATCAGGCACAATATGGCATTTTATCTAAGTATGTCCAAAATTTTGGTATCGAAAATTTTTATTCTGAAACAAGATTACTTTGGCGCCTGGCCAAGTTGACTGAAATGTTTGGTGATTATGAAGAAGCAAAATCACTGTATCGATTGGTCTTAAGGCATCATCACGGTGGAATTAATACAGATGAAATAGAGGTATATTATGATTCCTTGAATAATCAGGAAATAGCTCAATTTGTACCCATTGAATATTATTATGAAATGGTGGAGCATCGAAAACTTATCGATACCTTGATACCACCTAAAGGTGTATTGCTCAATATGGGGTTTTCTATAAATAGCAGGGGAGCTGATTATGGGCCAGCACTCAGTCAAAATAATGATGCCTTGCTTTTTACTTCACAGCGAGAAGAGTTGAGCTTTGAGATCAACAAAAGCAAGAATGAGGATCTTTACATAAGTTATTTAGATGCTTATGGTACTTGGTCTAAGGCCTATGCGATGGAAGAAATTAATTCTAATTACAACGAAGGTTCAGCCTGTTTAAGTGCAGATGGCAATACTTTATATTTTTCTCGGTGCGATTGTCCGTCGTGCTATGGAGATTGCGATCTTTTCAGTGCTTCGTTGAAGGACAGCACATGGACGGATATAAAAAATTTGGGAATCAATGTAAATAGTTTAAGTTGGGATTCACATCCTTCTCTATCTCACAGTGGAGATACCCTCTTTTTTGCATCAGATAGACTGGGTGGTTTTGGTTTATCTGATATTTATTTTACTACCAATAAAGATGGATCTTGGACCCAGAGCCAAAACTTGGGCCCAATTATCAATACTAGAAATAATGAAGTAAGCCCGTTTTATCATCCACTTTTTGGAATTCTTTATTTTTCATCAAATGGTCAGCTTTATAATTTTGGGGCGTTTGATATTTATAAGTCATATAATGTCAATAACAAATGGAGTGAGCCTATTAATATAGGTCCTTTGGTTAATGGTGCTGGAAGCGAGTTTTATTTTACCATTGATGCAAGTTCTAAAAATTTGTACTATGCAAGATCATCGTCTAAAGATTTAGATAAATTGGATTTATATTCTTTTCCACTTCCCATGGGTGCTAGACCCGATGCGATTGCACGATTGAAGGGAAGTTTAACGGATGCCTTGAACGGGAGACCTTTCGGTGGTATTGTGTCGGTGGTGGATATGGATCAAGGTGTGGAGGTAGCTCCAAAATACCTGAAAGAAGATGGTACTTTTGAATTTGATTTAATCGATCATAGAAATTACTTGTTGGTTATACAAGGAGATGATTTTTTTAGGATAGAAGAAGCATTTTACTTAGATGGTTATGTCGAGTTGAACAAGACGACAGAGCCTATGAATGCCCGTATGAAGTTTGAATCCATAGAGTTTGACAATGGGAAAGCTGAAATTAAGCCTGAAATGTATGGGGATCTCAATAAAATCATTAATTTTTTATATGATAATATTGAGTTTAAGTTGAGGATTTCAGGTCATACAGATTCAAAAGGATCTCAAGAACTGAATTTACAATTATCCAAAGATCGTGCTGAAAACATTCGAGACTATATCGTGATTTTTGCAGGAATTTTGGAAAGTCGTGTGAAGTGGGAAGGGTTGGGAAGCTCCCAACCTTTGGTGGAGGAAAAAACGGAGGCAGATCAGAAAATCAATCGAAGGGTGGAGTTTCAAATCTATAGAGAGGAAATACTGGATGAATAATACAATCAGATTTGTGCAATCCAGTGAGTTTAGAACATCTTGATGATGTCATTTAGTATAGCATAGCTCATCAAGACTAAGAGCAAGATCATACCTATTTTTTGGGCATTTTCGAGAAATGTATCAGAAGGCTTTTTTCCGGTAACCATTTCCCAAGTTAAAAAAACTACATGTCCCCCATCTAATGCGGGTATGGGTAAGAAATTCATAAATGCTAAGACCATGGAAAGCATACCGGTAACTCGCCAAAATCTCTCCCAATCCCAAGTACCTCCGAAAAATTTTGCAATTCCAATAGGACCAGATAGGGACTTGCTTGCGGAAACTTCACCAGCAAATATTTTTTTAAAGCCCTTGATGTTATCCCATATAATGCTAAATGCTAATTCAGTTCCCAGTGGAATAGATTCAGAAAAAGTATATTTGACTTTGGAAATTTTATTCAATTGATTCGCCCGAAAGCCAATTTTACCTTCATCATTGACCTGAATGGTTAAAGATTTTTTTACATTAGATCGATCAATCAATAAAGTAATTTCAGTTCCCGCCAAGGTATCCATACTGGCTTGTAATTGGTCATAAAATTTTATTTCTGCACCGTTTAAGGTCCTGATTTTATCACCTACTTGGAGCCCTCCAAGATCTGCAGGACTACCTTCGATGACTGCGCCAACATCAAAAATTAATCTATAAAAAATAAATTTTTGGGCATTGTTTTCTTCTGCAAAATCATCAACAAAATCATTGGGTATAGTTATAGTTATTCTTTGTCCATCACGATCCACAGTAAAGTATCCATCGTTACTGAGTAGGACGGCTGGACTGGCTAAATCTCTGAAGCGTTCATAATCTTTGCCATTAATATCAAGAATTCTGTCCCCTGTCTTAAGTCCTATGGACTCGCCTAACTCATAAGCTATAATTCCATATTTGTTTAATTCTTGTTTGGATAGATAGGTATCTCCTTGAGTGTATTTAAAACCTATAAAAATAACGATACCGAGTATCACATTTACGATGATTCCACCCATCATTACGATCAGTCTTTGCCATGCGGGTTTAGACCTGAATTCATATGGCTGAGGTTCTGCTTGCATGGCTGTCACATCTAATGATTCATCTATCATACCAGAGATTTTAACAAATCCTCCTAAGGGAATCATACCAAAAGAATATTCAGTATCTCCAAATTTTTTACTCCAAATTTTTGGCGGAAAGCCAATAGAAAATTGCTCTATCCGCATGCCAAATGTTTTGGCTGCAAGTAAATGCCCTAATTCATGTAATCCTATTAAAATGGACAAACCAAGAATAAGCTGTCCTGTCATGATAAATGCTTCCATTATTGAATTAATTCTTTTGCTTTAGTTCTCGTTTCTTTATCGGTATTGATTAAGTCTTCTAAATTCGGAGCACGAAGATAAGATACTTTTTCTAGGCAGTTTTCAATAATTTCAGATATCTGCAAGAATCTTATGCGATCATTTAAAAATGCCTCAACAGCAATCTCATTGGCAGCATTTAGGATACAGGGATGGTTTCCCTGAGAAGTACAGACATCATATGCTAATTGAAGGTTTCTGAAAATTTTAATATCGGGAGTTTCAAAAGTCAGATTTGGGTAATCAGCAAAATTAAATCGTGGGAAATTTGAAGAGATTCTTTTGGGATAGCCTAGTGCATATTGAATCGGTAGCTTCATGTCAGGAAGGCCCATTTGCGCTTTCATCGACCCATCTTCAAATTGAACCAAGGAATGAATAATAGATTGAGGATGTACGACAACTTCTATCTGGTCGGTTCGCAACTCAAATAGCCATTTGGCTTCAATGATCTCAAGTCCTTTGTTCATTAAGGTGGCAGAATCAATGGTAATTTTAGCACCCATAACCCAATTAGGATGCTTAAGGGCTTGTTCCTTTTTAATATTTTTAAGGAAGGATATATCCTTACCACGGAAAGGGCCTCCAGAGGCTGTTAAAATAATTTTTTCTATCGCATTATGGTTTTCACCAACCAGACATTGAAAAATGGCTGAATGTTCAGAATCAACTGGAAAAATGGTAACTCCATACGTTTCAGCTAATTTCATGATAATTTCCCCAGCAATTACGAGAGTTTCTTTGTTAGCTAAGGCAATAGACTTTTTGGCCTCGATTGCTTTTATTGTAGGCATCAATCCAGCATAACCTACCAATGCAGTGAGGACCATGTCTATGGTGCTCAT
>NZHT01000060.1 GCA_002691385.1 Flammeovirgaceae bacterium
ACCAATCGTATAATTAAAAGTTAAAGTGTTACTACCCGTTCCACTACTGTAATTAACAACCGCATCACTACCTCCAGTCTCCAAGGTAAGCTGAGGAGTTCCCGTAACATTAACCGCCTCACTAAAGCCTATCGTAATAGCAATTATTTGGCCTTGCTTATAAGATCCATTACTCGTTGTTGAGGTCACAGCCGTCACAGTGGGCAATATCTTCTCTGTTAAACTTGACGTATTATTCGATTGAGAAGTTGATGCAGCATTTCCTACAAAATCATATATTGCATTTCCAGCAGCAGGGACAACAGAAAGCGTCTCAGAGCCATTGGCAGTGCCTGATATGTTCACATCTAAGACCCAGATGTTCTGAGCTGTTTTAGTTATACCCGTAGGAGTTGAGGCGACAGTAGCAACTCCACCACTGATCGATAATTCAAAGTCAGCTGCTACTAGATCTCCTGAACCAGCATTTGTATATACATCCTCTGAAAAGGTTACCGTAAGCTCTGAGTTTGCAGAATTCAGACTAACACTGCTTATCGTAGGTGCAACGCCGTCAATATTTACACCTGAAATATTTTGAGGTGAAACTCCAGTTAAATTTAATCGTGTGTCATCTCCGTTAGTACCGGATACATTTACCTGATTTTTAATATTTGACGATGCATCGCCTGTACCATCACCCATTAGCCAAACACGTGTAGCGTATGAAGCATCTTGATCTTCTAGGGAGAAATTATTAGTTAGATTCGTCATTCTTGGTTTTCTGTAAGAATTCCCAACTTTGTAATTACACAACCAGCCCATTGGATTTAAAATTATAGCACTGATCTCCGCATCAGATACAGTTTGATTTACAGCTAAAGTTGTTACTACAACAGATGCAATCTGACCATCAAATTCATCTTCCGATTCATGTGCAACGCCAACATTAATTCTATTATTAACGTCACTCGTCCAACCGTCACCATTATTTGAAGTTGTGAGGCTTGGGGATGACACAGCCCCAGTTGACAGATTGACAAGTCTAATCCGAAAACTGGAATATTGTGTCGAAAAATCATTTTCAGTTCCATTTGCGACGTAACCATCGTAATCAATATAAACCCCGTACCATACCCCTGAACTTATAAAAGATGAAGATGTCTTTAGAATTATATAATCACTACCATCACCGTATTTAAAAGCTAGCTCTCCTCCCGATTCTATGTATGCCTTGATGTAGTGAGGCATAGGAACATTTAATGATGGTCTAGAATTACTCCAAATGGTAGAAACTGAAGAATTAGCAGTACCGTCCCACTTAAAAACAGCTCCAACTGCCCAAGGCTGAGCTTTTCCACCTGAATTCAAGGAAACATCTCTTCTTAGTATGCCCTGAGAATCACCATTTGTTTTATTTCGGGAGTAATCTGATGCAGAACCATCAAAATCTAAACCCTTATCAAAATTAGTAATGCATTGAGTAGAGCCTTCGTAAAGAAGGAACAAAGCTAAAAATGAAAAAAATAACTTTCTAATCAATTCGGTATCAATTATTTAAAACGCAAAAATCGACAAAAATTACCTAATTGGAGGTCAAATCAATCCAAAAAGCAGTATTTATTTACTTTTTAGCTATCAAAACATGGAATTAGACATTATTTATCCCTTTTTGGCATGAAAAGTAACCCCATATTTGCTGATTTTATTCGTAAAAATATAACAAACCAATACTTAGAGTCAATTTTATAATGATATGGTTAACCTTCTCTTAATCTGATTTTTATATTATCAATTTATATATTAGTATATTGAATAAATATATCAAAATACGACTCTCTAATTTCATACTTTCTAAAAAAATCAGTTCAAGAAAAAAACCCCCTCAATAGGAGTAAATCACACAATAATATACATCTCTTCCAATCGCTTTTTTTTGATATCTCTACCAATCAGCTAGTCCAATACATTTCTATCCAGGAAAAAACTTATCCAACCCAAAACATTCTACTTATTTTTATTTATTCTTAATCTACATTGTCATGCAAGAATTTATTATCTCCCATAATTTGATTGTCATCGTTCAAACTAAATTTAGAAATATTACGCTCCATCGAGTGTGGTACTCTTTGCAACTTAACACACTTGCGCTCAAAAGCAGGTATTTCCCATTTTTCCTTTAATCCTTCATTGAAAATCGGCTGATCCTGTTTTTCGTTCATTATGGTCTCTTCTCTCTTTCGTCTCGCTTCCATCATCTGTGTTTTTTTTGATAATAAATGACTGTTATCTATCAACTCCTCAAGTGGATAATCGTCATCATATTCGCCTTCTGTATCAGATTCTAATTCAAAAGTAAATCCTTCATTATCCCCATCTCTACTTTCAGGCAACTCAAAATCATATTTCAAGGGATCGTGAGGTTCCTCTGAAATCTGATGATCAAATGTCGGTGTAGGTATAATTGATTTCAAATCATTATCTTCTAAACCTTCAGTATCATCTTCAAG
This sequence comes from Flammeovirgaceae bacterium, assembly GCA_002691385.1. Classification (GTDB taxonomy): domain Bacteria; phylum Bacteroidota; class Bacteroidia; order Cytophagales; family Cyclobacteriaceae; genus UBA4465. The sequence continues at coordinate 2,490 of NZHT01000060.1, forward strand.
GTCATTCCCAAAAAGACTGATTTGATTGATGCCTTCAGAAGATTCTAAATCATATACTTTATTTACTTGATCCTCATTTGAATCGGCCTCGCTTTCATTTTCATTATTTGGATCAGGAGATGAATCATCATTCAAAGCCGTTTTGACAGCTGTCTCGTTTGGATCAATTGAAAACCCAGTAGCAATGATGGTCACACGAATTTTTTCACCCAAGGTAGGATCTACTCCATGGCCAAAAATAACTTCTGCATCCTCTCCTGACATATCCTGCATATAGTCTGTAATCTCAGTTAGTTCATCCATTTGCAATTCTGCTTCCTCCCCGGAGACAATACTTAATAATATTTTTTTCGCACCGGCAATGGTGTGATTATTGAGTAAAGGAGAGTTAATGGCCGCTTCAGCTGCTCTCCTTGCCCTATTCTCTCCAGTCATTTCAGAACTTCCCATGACGGCAGCTCCAGCTCCTTTCATAACAGTTTTGACATCCTCAAAATCAACATTGACATGTCCAGAAACTGTAATGATTTCAGCAATCCCTTTGGAAGCAGTAGTTAGGACATTATCTGCTTGTCCAAAAGCTTCTCGGATAGATAAATTGCCATACATCTCTTTGATCTTGTCATTGAGAATAACCAAGACCGTATCACAATATTCCTTCAATGCATCAATCCCTCCATTGGCTTGCTTGGATTTCTTTCTTCCCTCGAATCCAAAGGGTGAAGTAACAATACCCACAGTCAAGATACCCATCTCTTGAGCTACAGATGCGATCACGGGTGCTGCACCTGTTCCGGTTCCTCCTCCCATTCCTGCAGTTATGAAAATCATTCTGGTATCCTCTCCGAGAACTTCTCTAATCTCTTCTTTGCTTTCTATGGCGGCATTTTTCCCCTTCTCAGGATCGGCCCCCGCCCCTAATCCACTTGTCAAATTAATCCCTATTTGAAGTTTATTAGGTACTGGACTCATTTGAAGTGCTTGACTATCTGTATTACAGACTACAAATTCTACATCTTTAATCCCTTGATTAAACATGTAATTAACAGCGTTGCTACCGCCACCCCCTACACCAATAACCTTAATGATTGATTTGTGATGTTTGGGCATATCGAATGCATATGTGTTTTCTGCCATGATTGTTATATTTAATTTTTGTCTTTAATTTTTTAATATTCTTGTTTATCGTTGATGTCGTCTAAGAGTAGTTCTTTGGTCCGCTCCAACATGTTTCCGAAAAAATTTGAATTCTTTTTCTCTTTATCCTTGCGCCCGGAAAGACCGGCCGTTTCTTTGTAATTTGATTCTCTGATGTCCAATGCTTTGAAACCAGTCAATACCAAACCTACTGAAGTAGCATACATTGGGCTTTTTGCATTTTCAACCTTGCTTTTCCCCAAATGCTCATTTGGATAACCTACCCGAGTATCAAGGCCAGTCATGTATTCAAACAATTGTTTTAAATTATTTAATTGTGACCCACCTCCGGTCACAACAATTCCAGCAGCTAATTTTTTATGATAACCAGATGAGATGATTTCAGTATGGACCATTTCTATGATCTCTTCCATTCTCGCTTCAATAATATGAGCCAGGTTTTTGACAGAAATCTCTTTGGCAGGTCTATTCCTAAATCCGGGAATCGCCACAATTTCATTTGGATTTGCTTCATCTGAAATCGCTCGACCAAATTTTGTTTTTAATAATTCAGCTTGATTGTGCATCACCATACACCCTTGTTTGATGTCAGAAGTAACAATATTACCTCCAAAGGGGATCACCGCCGTGTGTCTTATAATATTGTCATAAAAAACTGCAATATCAGTAGTCCCTCCACCTATATCAACTAAACAAACACCTGCCTCTTTTTCTTCTTCACTTAGTACTGAAAGACTTGAAGCCAGCGGTTCAAGAATCAAATTTTCAATTTTTAATCCTGCTCGCTTAATACATTTGTTGATATTATTGATGGCGTTGGTTTGTGCAGTAATAATATGAAAATCAGCTTCCAGCTTAACGCCAGACATTCCGACAGGATCTTTGATGCCTTCTTCATAATCTACCAAATAATCCTGAGGCATGACATGAATAATTTCACTGCCCGGTGGAATGACAGTCCTATACATGTCGTTGGCAAGACGACTGACATCTTCAATGGTAATTTCATCATTGGTGTTTCTAGTGATTGATCCATGATGTACCGCACTTTTGATATGTTGGCCCGCAATGCCCACATTGACCACATTGATCTCTATTTCTGATTGTGCACTGGCTTCTTCTATTGCGGTTTCTATCGCCTTTACCGTTTTGTCAATGTTGGTCACAATACCCCGAATGACACCATCTGAAATAGCTTTCCCCATACCCAGTATTTCCAGTTTTCCGAATTCATTTTTCCTGCCTACAATCGCACAGATTTTAGTTGTACCTATATCAAGGCCTACAATTATTTGGTCATTATTCATTATTCATCAATTTATTTACTTGCACACAATTTGATTCTTATATTTTAAGTTCACAGAACTATAGGTATTCCACCCTTTCTTAGGAAGCACCTCTTTATAGAAGAGCTTTAATTTTTCAAATTTTTTTTCAATCTCATCCGCTGGTCCAAATAGGATTAATTGTTTGGTCATTTGTGGCCATAGGATCAATTCATTATCATCATTCACAGTTAGCTGGGCGATTTGAGCCCTCCACATATCATCTTTATTAATAAAAATTAAGAATTCCATCAATTGTTTACCAAAATCATTTTCGCCCAAATGATTCGTCCATTGGCCCTCTTTAGCCAAAGAAATAAGGGGAACCCGCGCTGTATAATCTGCATTCATTGGCAATAACTTACCCGTCATATCTATGTATTGATCAGAACCTTGAGAATTAATCAAGCGCCCGATAGGTTTTGCCTGAGATACTTTAGCTTCCAAAACCCCAGTTACATTTATGAAAACATCAATTTCAGCCACGAAAGGATTTTCCTCTACTTGCATTTCCAGCAACTTAAAATCAACTTGATCAAAATTGGCTCCTAATACATTAGCCGAGTGCCCTTTATTCAATAACTCTTGAATTTCAAATCGATCGATCAGATAAAATTCCTGATTGTTCATGATTTCAATTTGAATTCCACTCACTTTTCGTTCAGATAGTCTCAACGCACGAAAGCTGATAAAAGAAATCAAGGTCAAACTACCTATAAAATAAATTAATATGTTTTTTAAGTCAATATTCATTTCAGGTATAAAAAGACTTTATAATGGGTACCAAGGTATCTATGCTTCCTGCCCCTACGGTTAACAATACTTCTATTTTCGAGGCTTTTAAAATCATCGGAAAATCATCTAAACTGACGATTTTTTTATTTTTTTGTACGATATTGTCTAAAATCAAATTAGCATCAATACCAGGTATGGGCTGCTCACGTGCAGGATAAATATCCAGCAAAATGATCTCATCTGCGAGTGATAACTTTTCAGCAAATTCTTGATGGAAGTCTCTCGTTCTCGAAAATAAGTGAGGCTGAAATATCACTGTAATTTTCTTATCAGGATAAAGTTTTTTTACTGACCTGAGTAAAGCATCAATTTCATTGGGATGATGAGCATAATCGTCAATAAAAACCAAATCAGAGCGATTCACTATAAATTCAAATCTTCTTTTGACACCCCGATAGCTCTCAATAGCCTTTTTAATAAGATTAGGTTCAACACCACGATCTAATACTGCCGTAATGGCGGCCACTGCATTCTCAACATTGTGAAATCCCGGCAAAGCTAAATTGAGGTTTTTAATTTCAATCGCTCCTGCATAATCAAAAACAAATTTACTCTCTTGAACCCTGATGTTCTTAGCTGTGATTTCTGCTCCTTGAAGACCATAAGTCCGATGTTTTCTCAATAAATTAGTATCCAGCTTTGAGGACACATCTTTGTGTAATAGTATCTCTCCTTCAGGATGAGTTTTGTCAATAAATGCCAGATAACTCTTGGTCATTTCATCAGCATTCCCATAAATATCTAAATGATCTGGATCCAAGGAGGTCACGACAGTAAAATCGGGACTTAATTGTAAAAAAGAACGATCAAATTCATCTGCTTCAACTACAACAACACCATCTTGAGCACCCATCAATAAATTGGTATTATAATTGGTCATGACACCACCTACAAAAGCAGAACAATCTTTTGTGCTATTGTGCATCACATGCGCCACCATAGAGGAAGTAGTCGTCTTTCCATGAGTTCCGGCTATCGCAATAGAAAAATGATCTCGGGTAATCATTCCCAAAACTTGAGATCTTTTTTTAACTTGAAATCCCCCTGCTTTAAAAAACTTTAACAGCTTGGAAGATGCCGGTATGGCTGGTGTGTAAATCACTAAAGTCTGTAAGTCATCGATATACTTTTCAGAGAGTTGACTTATATTATCTTCAAAATGCACCTCGATACTCAACGCCTGCAAAGAAAGAGTAAGAGGTGTAGACAATCTATCATATCCGGCCACTGACAATCCTCGATGTTTAAACCATTTTGCAAGTGCCGACATACCTATGCCTCCAATCCCTAATAAATATACGCTATGTAATTGATTCAGATTCATGCAGCTAATTCTATTACTTTTTTTGCAATGTCTGTAGCCGCATTAGGCCGGCCCATTACAGATATATTTTCCCTTAACTCTTTTTGTTTTTCCTCATCTGAAAGTAAGGATAATACCGTTTTTATCAATGTTTTACCCGCCATTGCATCCGATACCATCAGGGCTGCCCCACTTGATATCAAGTTTTGAGCATTTAAAGTCTGGTGATTTTCTGCGACGTTCGGTGAGGGTATCAAGATACTAGGCTTTTCACTCAACATCAGTTCAGAAATTGAAAGTGCACCTGCTCTACTGACCACAGCGTCTGCAATTGTATAAGCATATTGCATTTCCTTAATAAAATCATACATCCTCAAGCGTTCATCCCATGGCTTTTTCATTTCGGCAATGATTTGGGTATAATAAAAACGACCCGTCTGCCATATCAATTGAATATCTGCTGACCAAAGTTGTTCCAACCCCAACAAAATACTTTCATTAACTGTTTTAGCACCTAAGCTTCCCCCTATAACCAGCAATGTTTTTTTATTAGGGTCTAATTTGAAAAACGCATAAGCTTTGCTCGCTTGCGAAGGATCATAAAAAATGTCTTTTCGGACAGGATTTCCTGTAAAGACTATTTTATCTTTTGGAAAAAACTTATCCATTTTTTCATAAGCTACACAGATAGTTGAGACCGATTTTGAAAGCCACTTATTGGTAAGGCCTGCGTAGGAGTTTTGTTCTTGAATGAGTGTTGGAATCTTATTTAACGTCGCCATATATAATAAGGGGCCACTTGCATAACCTCCAACGCCTACCACCACGTCCGGCTTAAAACTTCTGATCAACTGAAAAGACTTTATTAAACTCCACAATAGCTTGATCGGAAATATCAAATTCTTCAAACTTGTGCTTCTTTGAAGCCCACTAATCCAAAGCCCTACAATTTCAAAACCTGCTTCAGGCACCTTTTTCATCTCCATTTTCCCTAAAGCACCGACAAAAAGTATTTCAACATCTGAATGAAGAACTTTCAATGCTTGTGCTATAGATATGGCAGGATAAATATGTCCCCCAGTTCCACCGCCACTAATCATAACACGATATGTTCTATGAGATTCCTCCATCATGCAACTCTTTCTAGATTTTTTGATTGATTACCCCTAACTTCTATTGGGTAATAGGACAATTCACCTTGGGTAACACTCAAAATCATCCCAATAGCAATACCAAAAAATAATTGTGAGGTCCCTCCCATACTTAGCAAAGGAAGGGTTACGCCAGTTATGGGGCCAAGACCTAAGGTTACGCCAATATTAATCATCGCTTGAAAAATAATAGAAAAAACGAGGCCCGAAACCAATAAACCACCATAGGCCGTCTCAGAATGAGTGGTCGCTTTCATCCCTCGATATAATAAACTTAAATACAAAAAAATTACAATTATCCCGCCTAAAAAACCATACTCTTCTATGATAATCGCATAAATAAAATCAGAATATGCGGAAGGTAAAAAATTCCTTTGGTCACTTTGTCCCGGTCCTTTTCCAAATAATCTGCCGGTGGCAATGGCAGCATAGCCTTGCTGAGCTTGATAGGGTATCTCATCTCCAAAAAAAGCCTCTACTCTACTTAGTGCTGTACCCCCTCTCTGTCCAAACTGAAAGGCAATCATCCCAGCGAATCCACCAATTATGACCAGCATGGCAATGAATTTCAATGGAACGCGTCCAATAAACAGAACGACCATACAAGTACTAAAAAGCAATACTGCATCAGAGATGTTGGTCATTGCAATCAAACCACAAATAAGTCCAATCCAAATAAGCATAGGAATAATGGCCCTTTGAAAATCTTGGATATTCTGTTGTCGCTTGGAAAGCATACTTGACAAGGTCACAATCAGCGCCAGTTTTGCCAAATCGGAGGGCTGAAATGCTTGGTTAATGATAGGTATGGTCAACCATCGAGAAGCTTCATTGATATTGGCTCCAAATAACCAAGTGACAATCAGTAAAAATACCGATATCCAAAGTAAAAGCTTAGAAATTTTAGCATAATAGCGATAATCAATTTTATGTACGCCCCACATGGCAAAAAGACTCAAAAAAACCAAAGCACCATGCTTTAACAAATAATATTCGGTATTTCCACCTACATATCTATAAGCTAAACTCCCAGTAGCACTATAAACAACCAAGACGCTAAAAATGGAAAGTAATAAAACAATGAGCCAAATAACTGAATCACCTTTCAAGTTTTCATATGCCCATTCTTTAACTTTCCTCATATACTCACCGATTTTAAATTCCATGACCTTACAGCCTCCTTAAATTGATCTCCACGGTCCTCATAATTATTAAACATATCAAAACTTGCACAAGCAGGAGATAATAAGACGACATCTCCTGGAATTGCAAGCTCCCTAGCTCCTTGAATGGCTTCATTTATTGAGGTCGCATGACCCAAAAAAGGAACTTTACCCCTAAAATGATTTTCAATTTTAATATTGTCTATACCTAAAAAAATAATCCCTTTGACTTTTTGAGCCACCAATTCATCCAGAATCGTATAGTCATTACCTTTATCAATACCTCCTGCAATCCAAATAATGGATTCTTTTATGCCTTCAAAAGCGTAATAGACCGCATCTACGTTGGTAGCCTTGGAATCATTGATGAATTTCACTTGATTGATCTCTGCCACCATTTCTAATCTGTGTGGAGCATTTTCAAAGGATTTTATGCCCTCTAAAACTTTTTTAAAGGATATATCTAAAATCAAAGCACAAAGGACAGCAGACATAACGTTAATCTTATTATGCCGACCTATCAATGGAATATCAGCTAAGGGTATAACTTCCTTATTTTTTAGAAATTCAAAATTAAAAATTAAATGATCCTTATCTATAAATGCCCCTTTTCTTGAATGAGGATTTACCGATACAGCAAATAAACTTGCAGCTATGTTTCGTTTGCTGACTTCCTCATCTACAACTTTAATGTCCTCACAGTAGATGAAGGAAGATGCTTTAGTCACATTCTCAACCATTCGAAATTTAGAGGACACATATGTTTTGAAATCATTATCATATCGATCTAAATGATCAGGAGAGATGTTCAATAATATAGCAATATCAGGTTTAAATTCAATAATGCCATCTAACTGAAAAGAGCTAATTTCAACGACATAAAAATCGTAATTCTTTTCCGCCACTTTTTTGGCCAGGCTATAGCCTACATTCCCGGCTAAAGCTACATTCAAACCTGCCTCTTTTAACAAATGATATGTCAATAAAGCCGTAGTCGTCTTTCCGTTGGTACCTGTAACACCTATGACTTTAGCTTTCGGAAGTATATGCCTAAAGGCAAATTCAATTTCAGAAATTACCACTACCCCTTGGGCCTTTAAATCCAATATTAAAGAGATATTATCAGGTATTCCTGGGCTTTTTACTACCGTATCTGCCTTTATAATTAAATCAAAAGTATGCTTTTTTTGTTCAAATTTCACTCCTAATTCATCGAGCTTTTGCTTTGTTTCAGAAGGAATGATATCAATATCTGAAAGAAAAACATCATAACCATTCTGCACAGCTAAGATCGCAGCACCTAAGCCACTTTCTCCAGATCCTAATATGACAATTCTTTCCTTCATTTAACCTTTATCTCAGTTTTAAAGTGGCTAATGTCATGACAGCCAATAGAATACCTACAGTCCAAAATCTGGTTACAATTTTGGATTCATGTAACCCTTTTTTCTGAAAGTGGTGGTGAATTGGTGACATCAAAAAAATCCGTTTACCTTCACCCTTATTGCTCTTTGTATATTTAAAATAACCCACTTGTATAATTACCGAAAGCAGTTCAACAAAAAATATACCGCACAACAATGGGATCAAAAGTTCTTTTCGAATGGCCAAGGCCAATACGGCAACAATGCCTCCCAATGCCAGACTTCCGGTATCCCCCATAAAAACTTGTGCTGGAAAAGCGTTGTACCACAAAAAGCCAATACAAGCACCCACTAGGGCTGCACAGAAAATAACCAGCTCTCCTGAATTTGGGATATACATGATATTCAGGTAATTTGAAAAAATTACATTCCCTGATAAATAAGCTAAAATGGCAAGCGAAAGTGCAATGATCGCTGTGGTTCCTGCTGCCAATCCATCAATTCCATCCGTTATGTTTACTCCGTTGGAGACAGCTGTTATAATAAAAGTCACTATCAACACATAAACGACCCAAGCATACTCAGAAAGGAAATCGGGTAACAACCATGAATACTGAAATTCATTATTTTTAAAAAATGGGATGGTCGTTGCTGATGATTTTATATCGTTAAAAAGACTTATATCATTGCTATTGAATTCTCTAACGACAATGTCCGGATGAAATACCATCGCCCCTCCTATGAGGAACCCTAACCCTACTTGACCAATAATTTTAAATTTACCCCGTAAACCATCTTTGTTCTTCTTTTGAATTTTAAGAAAATCATCAATGAACCCAATAGTACCCATCCAAATGGCAGATATAATTAACAATAGGATATAAATGTTGGTCAGATCAGCAAAAAGAAGTGTAGGTATGATAATACCCAAAAGAATAATAATGCCTCCCATGGTAGGCGTACCTTGTTTTTCCATTTGACCATTTAAACCTAAATCCCTAATGGATTCTCCCAACTGAAAAACTTTCAAGAGATTGATCAATTTTTGACCAAAAGTAATAGTGATCAATAAAGAAATCAGCACTGCTAATCCCGCCCTAAAAGAGATATACTGAAAAACACCTACCCCAAATAAGTCAAATTTCTGATCTATATAGTAAAAAAAATGATACAGCATTAGATTTTGTTAAACATTTCCATTAATACCTCTTTATCATCAAAATGTACTTTATTCCCTTGAATTTCTTGATAATCCTCATGCCCTTTACCAGCCACTAAAATCACATCTGTTTTATGGGCAAGATTGCACGCAACACGAATGGCTTCTCTTCGATCCGTAACTCGCATAACTTTTTTATAACAAACAGGCGAAACCCCTATCATCATGTCATCTAAAATGGTCTCTGGACTTTCAAATCTTGGATTGTCACTCGTTAAAATAACTTTGTCACTAAAACTTGCAGCTATAGAAGCCATTTTAGGCCTTTTCTCTTGATCCCTATTCCCACCACATCCTAAAACCGTAATTAGTTGCTCATTCTTTGTCCTTAGGTTATCAATGGTTGAAAGAACATTGCTTAATGCATCGGGAGTATGTGCATAATCCACAATTGCAATTATATTGTGATCATTGCTTACATATTCAAACCTACCTCTTGCACTGCTGCACTTGGATAACTGAATCAGGATTTCTTGTGCATCTTCACCTAGAATCATTGCCACAGCATAGGCCGTTAAAATATTATAAGCATTGAATGATCCAATCAGTTGGAACCAGATATTTTGACCACTGATGTCAAGTTCCAATCCTTGAAAGGTATTGTTAAGCAATTTGGCAGTAAAATCACCATAACCCTTCATTCCATATTTATAAATACGACTTTTGGTGTTTTGAACCATTATTTTTCCTCTTTTATCATCTGCATTTATAAGTGCAAAAGCATCTTCCTTTAAATGATCAAATAAGATTTTTTTCGCTTTTATGTATCCATCAAAAGATTGATGATAGTCCAAATGATCGTGCGACAAATTAGTAAATAGACCACCCACAAAGAAGAGACCTGAAGTACGTTCTTGAACCAATGCATGGGAACTAACCTCCATAAAAACATATTGACATCCCTTTGCAAGCATTTCCACTAACAGCTCATTAATAGTAATGACATCTGGAGTAGTAAAATGGGAAGGGATAATGGTCTTACCAATGATATTTTCTACCGTAGATAAAAGTCCTACCTGGTAACCCAAACGACTGAATAATGAATGCAATAAGGTGGCAGTAGTCGTCTTACCATTGGTCCCAGTAATACCAATAAGTTTCAACTTTTTAGAAGGGTGATCATAAAAGTTATCAGCAATCACTCCCAGTTCCCTCGCACAATTATCAGTTTCGATAATGGCAATATCATCACTGAATCCTGCTTGTGGTTTCTCGACAAGCAAGGCTACAGCTCCTTGAGATACAGCTTGTTCAATATGATCGTGACCGTCGCTATTAAGTCCTTTAATAGCGGCAAATAGATCTCCTGGACGAACTTTTCGAGAATCAAAAGCCAAACCATTAATTTCTTTATTCCTGTTTCCAGAAATGGACTTCAGCTTTACGCCATAAATTATGTCTTTGAGCTTAGCCAAGTTTCAGTTCGATTTTTTGATTTAACCTTAGTTTAGAATTAGGTGCAATAGATTGTGTTTTGACTCTTCCAAAACCATCTATTTTTACTTTTAAACCCATATTCTCCAAAATGAAATAAGCATCTTTCAAGGTCATTCCTACTACATTAGGCACCTGTTGTGACTTCATATCATTGACCTTCCAAAATATGGAATTGTTTACGATTTGCGTATTTACCCATTCCGCCTCTGGTACCTCTGAATGGTTTGAAATACCCAGTTTATTGCTCAATTGTATTAAGTCTCGCTGGTTCCCAGATTTAATCAAAGGAAAAACACCGACAACATGAAGGTCTTCAATAGGACCCACATCTTGTAACTCTATTTCATTGGAATAAATTTTATCTGCTATTTCCCTAAAAACGGGTGCCGAAACATCCCCCCCATATATTTGATATCCCTTGGGCTTATCTATTACTACTATACAACTATATTTAGGTTTTTCAGCTGGAAAATAACCTACAAATGATGTATAATACTCATTGGTGTATAATCCGTTTTTTACATTTTTTGCAGTCCCTGTCTTGCCCGCAATGCTGTACTTAGTTGTATATATGTTCTGAGCAGTTCCTCGTTCTACTACGCCTTGGAGCATAGTTTTAACATCTTTCAAAGTACGTTCAGAGCATATTATTTCTTTCAATACTTTTGCCTCAAATTGTTGAACAACTTTGTCTGCACGCTTAATGTATTTTACAATTATGGGTTGTACCATTTTACCTTCATTGGCAATCGAATTAAAGAGAGTTAGGGTATGAAGTGGGGTCATCTTAAGCTCATAGCCATGTGACATCCAAGGCAACGAAGTACCACTCCAAGTAGAATCTTTTGGTGATTTGATATAAGATTTTCCCTCACCATACATCTGAAAGGCTAAAGGTTCATATAGCCCCATCGCTCTTAATTGATCTATGAATTTTTGAGGGTTTTTGCCAAAATGATTTTGGATCAACTTGGCAATACCAATATTCGATGATTTTTCAAATGTTTCTTGAATGGAAAGGGTACCAAATCCCCCTTTTTTGTGATCTTTCATTATTTCATTAAAAACTTTGAAGGACCCATTTCCTGTATCAATAGAATCGTGTAGCTGTAATTTAGAATCTTCCAGTAGCGCAATCATACTGGCCAATTTAAAGGTAGAACCGGGTTCTCGAGAACCTTGACTTCCCACGGCATAATTATAAGACTCATAGTAAGTACCGAGCGAATTTCTGCTAAGATTAGAAATGGCCTTTATCTGACCAGTATTTACCTCCATAAGTACCACTGAGCCATAATCTGCCTGATTCTTTTCAAGGGCTTTTAGCAATGCATTTTCAGCGATATCTTGAATGTTCACGTTGATGGTCGTTTGAATATCCATTCCTTCAATTGGTCTTAATTCTGTCCCGTCGTAAACCGGTTTCCATCCTCCACCAACCATTTTTTGATACAGGGCTTCCCCATCCCGTCCTGACAGTTCCTTATTAAAGCTGTACTCAAGACCTACAACGCCTCTATTCTCCCCGTTGACTGTTCCAATAGTACGCCCCCCTAACTGACTGAAAGGTAAAAATCTCTTTTCAACCTTTTCAAAAATAATGCCCCCAGAAAGTCTACCTTTTCTAAATATGGGCCATTTTTCCATCTTCTTTTTCTCTTGATAATCAATTAAATTTTGATTGATTACCATATAACGTCTGCCTATTTTTCTTTGCTCAACAATCTTCACCTTATACTGTCTTGAACTTAAGTTCCTAAAATGCTGAGACAATAAATAAGACAAGGAGTCTATTTGGCTATCAAATAGATCATGGGGGGCCAGTGATGGATCAAAAGCCACTTTATAGAAGGGTAATGAGGTAGCCAATAAACTACCATCATCAGCATATATGTTCCCTCGGGTCGCATTGATCTTCATCACTTTGAGTCCATTTGTTTGGCCCAAGCCTCTCCATTTCTCAGACTCAACATATTGTATGATCACCAGTCTATAAACTGCTGCGATAGTAAATAAAGCCACTGCTAAATAAGCAATACGCACTCTCAACAATATGTCAGTTTTTACTTTCACTTTGGCATTAAAATCTTTTGTGGTGATTGTTTACTTTCATAGAGGCCAAGGCGAGCCACACGCTTTGAAATTTCCGCTTGTTTACTTGCAAACATATAATCCGATTTAAGAGTCGTATAATCAGCTCTTAAGTCTTCTACTTCACGCTCCAATTGACTGATATTTCGAACTATTTTTTCAGCATAATGTCTGTTTCCGATATATAATAAGCACAATATTGAGACAAAAAGAATTTGAGACAAAAAACGCACATGAATCACCTCCTTGATACTCCCATCAATATGTAAAAATCTTTCCAACAGCGATAAAATTCCTCGCTTTCTTTCATCTTTTGATTTATAAGTGTTAGTGGCCATATTAATTTTTTATCCCAATTCTTAGCTTAGCACTCCTCGCCCTGTTGTTTAAAGCAATTTCATTTGCTTCTGGTGTAATTAATCTCCCTTTAATAGGCTCAAAGGGTCTGATGACATTTCCGAAAAAATCTTTTTCTACCAGCCCATCAAGATTACCTGTATTTATAAGAAATTTAGCCAACCTATCCTCTAGGGAGTGGTAACTAATGATCACCAGTCGACCACCAACCTTCAAAACATCTTTGGATTGTATTAAAAATTCCTTTAAAGCGTTTATTTCGTCATTAACCTCTATTCGAATTGCTTGAAAAAGCTGTGCCAAATATTTAGAATGCTTGCCATTTGGCGCCGATTTTGATGCGATGGATTTAAGTGCAACCGTCGTATGAATCGGTGCTATGGCTCTTTCCCTTATAATTTCAGCAGCCAATCTTTTCGCATTTCTTATCTCTCCATACATTGATAATAATCGGATAAGAACCTCTTCGGAATATTCATTTACCACTTTGGCCGCCGTATTCTTAGATATTTGATCCATGCGCATATCAAGCACCCCATCAAACCGTGTAGAAAATCCCCTACTTTGATGATCAAATTGATGGGATGAAACACCTAAATCTGCTAAAATTCCATCTACTTTTTCAATTTTATGAAATTTTAAATACCTTTTTAAATATCTAAAGTTAGAAGCTATAAAAATAAAAGAGCGCTGGCCATCAGACTCAAATGAGCCTGTGTTTTTTGTGGCATCCGGATCTTGATCAAAAGCAACCAAGGTTCCTTGCCTCATCTTTTTAAAGATAGCTTGAGCATGTCCTCCCCCTCCAAAAGTCACATCGACATAAATTCCCCGACTCTGGATATTTAACCCTTCGACACTCTGCTCAAGTAAAACGGGTACATGATAACTCATTTATTCACTTATTCATCAAGATATTTTTCAGCTAAATTCGAAAATTCAGTCACATCAGTTTTTTGATTTAAATCAAAAATATGAGGATCCCATATTTCAATATAATTACCCATTCCAATCAAAAGAGCCTCACGATTGACTTTGATATGTAACAACATTGTTTTGGGAATCAAAATCCTAGCGGCATTGTCCAATTCTACTTGAGCAATGCTCCTAAAAAACATCCTTTTCAACTTTCGCTGCTCGGAATTAAACTCACTTAAGCTTGAAATTTTTTGATGTATTTTCTTATACTCGAGCATCGGGTAAAGAATCAAATTAGATTCAAAACCTTTTCGTAGGACGAGCTCTGAAGTGGAGACCTCAGGAAGATTAGACTTAATCTTTGCAGGTAAGACTAATCTTCCCTTGGTATCCAGCTTGCACTCAAATTCGCTTGTAAAAAACGCCATAAGAGTTATTAAAAAAATAAATCACCAATACAAATCTATAAAATAATCTGACACTTACAACCACTTATTCCCACTTTCTCCCACTTTTTTTACAAAAAAAATAATATCTTAATTTATCTATCAATAAAATGATAAAAATAGGGGTAAAAGACGCTTATACGTATTTTTTGAATTAAAACGATAATCATAGCTATCGACTTATTGAAAGCTTAATAGCTAATTTTATTTATAAAAAATGATTTTTCTTTTGAAAAAAGAACAAAATAGTAACTTTTATTCAATTCAATAAAAATAGTGGGAGAGAGTGGTATATCAGAAAAGATTATTAGGCTTTTCAACATCTGCAAAAAAAATAGTGCACATAGTCGAATCAAGGAGGGAGAAAAACTTACAAATAATATTCGACATAACTTCTAGCTTTTTTGGCAACAATTAAGCTAAATTCAGCAAATCATGAGAGGTTGATTTTATTTCAAAATTTCTAACTAATTATAATTAGTTTAGGCTATTTCAACGATCTCAATTTCAAAAATTAAATCCTTTCCGGCCAGCGCATGATTAGCATCAATTTTAATATCTTTTTCGTTTACCTCAACGATGGTAACAGGAATTTGTTGACCATTATCCGCAATAGCCGAAAGCTGCTGTCCAATTTCTGGAACTATTTCAGATGGTAAGTTTTCTTTAAGAACCATCTGGATCATATCCTGATTATGATCACCATAAGCATTTACTGCCGATATTTCGACCGTCTTTTTCTCATTCAACTCCATCCCAGCAACAGCATCATCGAACCCCTTGATCATTTGACCTGATGCAACTGTAAATTCAATGGGGTCCCTACCAACTGAAGAATCAAAGACTTCGCCATCTATAAGCTTTCCGGTGTAATGAACTTTAATAACATCCTTTGCTTTTACTTTTCTCATGAATTTCTTTTGCAAGCAAAGTTAAAATCATTTGTCTAAAAAGATGAATTTCCTTATTTTTTGTAGTCAAAGTCTAACTAAATTCACAGGATCAAGATAGATCAAATAGCCCTTTAATTCTTTGAATCCCATACGAGATAAAATCTCAATATATTCATTTACCTGACTTCGATCCTTATTACGCGGTTTTCCAGTTTTAAAATCAATAATATGCCAGTGATTACTTTTTTTCACCAATCTATCAATTCTTCTGACCTCTCCCCCTGGCAAAAGCATAGGATGCTCTATAATAACTTCATCCGTTTGCTCGAAAAAGTCTACTACATCTTTGTGATAAATGATCAATTCTAAAACCCTCCTTAAATCCAAATCATCGATTCTTAATTCATCGCCAACTTTATATAGCCGACTTAAAGCATCATGAATGTCAATGCCCTTTTGTTGGACTTCTAAAGACCCTTCTTCTATCATTGAGATCCCTCTTGCTTGTAAAAGCACCCTCTCACGCCAAGAAGAACTCGGATATCCTGTTAAACTAAATTCAACCTGTGTTTTGGCTTTTTTAATTGGATCAGGGAGTATTCCAAAAGTGAAATTTTGATGATTTCTCCCAATATCAGTAGAGGTTAGTAAAATATTTTTCACAAAAGATCCCATATCCTTCAAATCATTTTTTGATTTTTGTTCAGCAAACACATAAAGAGCGTGGGTTGGTCGTGTTAAGGCGACATAAAGAACATTCATATTATCAATAAAACCATTGACATGTTCAGCTACATATACATCGGACCAATAGGTTTTAAGTAAATTTTTTGAATACTTGATAGGTATTAAAGGCATCTGAACTACCCCATTTAGGGGGGAGCCATCCACCCAAATAATTTCCTCTTTCCCTTTTTTTTCAAAAGGCCAATTCAAAAAAGGAAGTATCACTACAGGATATTCTAAGCCTTTAGCCTTGTGAATAGTAAGTACTTTAATGGCATCATTCTCATCCGTTATTTTTATAGCTCTATTTTGTCCTTCCTCTTCCCACCAAATCAAAAAAGACGGTAGATCTCCTTTCATGTTCTTAGCAAAATCTAAAACCGCATCTTGAAGTCCTTGGAGATAGGTATACTGATCCAAGTGATCATTCAATGCCAATAATTCAATAAGAGATTCTATAAGCTCATACAAGCCCAATGTTTTAAAGTGGGGTAAATCATGCAAGAACTTGGCAGGCAAATGGCTCTGCCATTTGTCAATCTGCTCAAATGCTTCCTGTTTAGGTCTTACATTTTTGATGGACCAATAGCTAGTAAACCATTCCCAAAGTGCCATTTTATCTTGATCTTGATTTATCCATCTAATCAGACTAATGATTAAGTTTACCACCTCGCTACTAGATAAATATAAAGCCTCTGAACTAACAATATCATAATTTAAAGTCTTTATCGATGCTTCAGAGCTACTGTACTCCATAAATCCATCTGCGATAAATTTTCCCTCATCTTTTGTTCTCACCAAAATAGCAATATCTCTAAGTTGATAGCCCTTAAATTGAAGTTCTTCAACAACTGCAATAGTTTTTTTCAAGGCTACTTCACTCCAGGTATTTTTATCGTCGGCTTCGAAATAAGTTATATTGACATATGATTCTTCATCGGTAAGCATAACTTTTTGGGCAACCCCGTCATATGCACCAAGTGCATTTTCAACAAATGTTTCATGGGTTCGGAGTAAATCTGCAAAATAATGTCTGGCCACCACTGGCATTGTGGCGAATAATTTATTATTAAACTCAACGATATTTTTCCCACTTCTCCAATTAGCATCCAGCTGATGATCTTGGGAAACCTCAACACCAATATCCGCCTTAACAAAGTCTTTTAATAATCGCCAATTACCTCCTCTCCATCTATAAATAGACTGTTTGATATCTCCAACAACCATACTAAAATAACCTTGATCTATTCCATTCTTAACCAAAGGTTTAAAATTTTCCCACTGAAATCCGGAAGTATCTTGAAATTCATCTATCAGGTAATGTGCATATCGCTCACCTACTTTTTCATAGATATATGGCGTATCACTGTCATTAATAATTTTATTTAGAAAATCAGGTAAATCGGCAATCAATACCATGTCATTTTCTTCTCGAAATTTGACCAATTCTTTATTGATTTTTGATAAAATACCAAATGCATATAAATATCTACGAGCTTCTAATACTGAAAAATATAGCCGCTCATTGGACACCATATACTCAACCAATTCATCATAAATAGGCCATAATTTTTCTTCTAAAAAAGAAGTCAAATCTCCCGATGTTTGATGCTCTTTTGTCAACCATGCTGTTAAACTCCCCATGGCCGATTTCCGAGTAGCGCTTACTTCAAATTCTTGATTCGCGATTTTATAGAACAAGCCTGCAGGCCCTCCTCTTTTACCCTTGAAATAAGACAATCCTCCTATTTCCTCTATACATTTAATGCCTAATTCAGCTAATTTTTGACATTTAATAAGGTGCGCTTTTGTGAAATTATAGAGCCCCCATTTCACCTTAGGAAAGTAAGTTGGGTCATCACTTAATTTTAATATGACTTCCGCATGTCTTTTAAAATTATCCGTCAGAATTTGCCCCCCTAATTTTTCAATATCTGCTCTAAAATCCCATCTATTGCCCTCTTCTACCTTGCTCTCGGCAAATTCTACCAACCAATTTTTGAGCTCTTTTTGTTCAGAATCCCCTATGCCAAGTAGCAATTGATCTACCACTTTTTTGATTACTTGCCCCTGATTCAGATCCACATTAAATGAGCCTTGTAAACTCATCTCCTGTGCAAAAGATCTAATTACTTGATAAAAAAAACTATCAATGGTAACAATAGAAAATCTCCCATATTGATGTATAATACTTGATAAAACTTCTGAGGACCTTTTTTTTAAATCCGAGGCTGAGAGGTGTAATGCTGACATTAAATCAACCTTCATCGCATGATCATTGCCAAGACTTAGCGCCTCTAATACGTTGACAATTCGTGACTTCATCTCACTGGTCGCCTTATTGGTGAAAGTCACTCCTAAAATGTTCTTGAAGGCAGTTTCATCCCTCAAGGCCAATTTGAGATACTCCAACGTCAACTGATGTGTTTTACCTGATCCTGCGGAGGATTTATAAATTTGAAAAGGCCTTGCTGTAGACATGGCTTAAAATTAGACAACCCTGTGCATTAATTCGAATATCAGATCATTCATTCAAAAAAAGCATAGGCTTTTTTAAAAGATTCTTTAATTAAGTCATTTCCTAGATTCCCCATACTTCCGATATGTGTGTGATCGATCTTTCGATTGATATGTAAATCACCTTGCTTTATCGACGCGGACACGTCATGATAAGCATCTCTGAAGGGCACTCCAGCCGTCACCCTTCTGTTCACCTCTTCAACACTGAAGATTAAATCATATTTCGGGTCATTGATAATCTCTTCCTCGATAGACAATTGAGTTGTCATGGCCGTAGTAATCTTAAGGCAGTCTTTCAATGAGAACAAAGCAGGCATAAATCGCTCTTTCAAAACTTGTAAATCTCGATGATAGCCTGATGGGAGATTTAAGAGTATCATATTAAGCTCATAAGGAAGTGCCTGTAACAAGTTGCATTTGGCACGGACCAACTCAAAGCCATCTGGATTGGCCTTGTGCGGCATAATACTGGATCCCGTAGTATATTTTTTATCTACTTTTAAAAAATTAAAATTTTGCCCAGAATACAAACATACATCCATGGCGAATTTTGACAATGTAGCAGCAATACTATTCACTGAAAATCCTACACTTTTTTCCATTTTCCCTCGTGTCATTTGGGCGTATATTGCATTCACATTGATCCCTCTAAAACCCATTTCCTCGGTAGAGGATAATCGATTTAATGGGAAAGAGGAGCCATAGCCTGCTGCCGATCCCAAGGGATTTTTATCCACCAATTGATAACTTGACTTAAGCTGCAGTAAGTCATCAAGAAGACTTTCTGCGTAAGCAGCAAACCACAAGCCAAATGAAGAAGGCATCGCGATCTGCATGTGCGTATAACCTGGCATCAAAACGTTCTTATAACGCTCGCTCATAGCCATCAAAAGATCAAAAAGATCTTTGATCAAGCTGGCTATTTCTTCAAGTTCTGATTTCGCAAAAAGTTTCAGCGCAGTAAGAACTTGATCATTTCGTGATCTCCCACTGTGTATTTTTTTCCCTATCTCCCCTAACTCTTCGGTGAGCAATATTTCAATTTGAGAATGGCAATCCTCTACGCCTTGACTGATTTCAAAAGTCCCTGAATCAATCATTTTATCAATGTTATCGAGACCTAAGCCAATAGCGATGATCTCCTCTGATTTTAAAAGCCCTATTTCTCCAAGCATCTTTACATGCGCCCTAGAACCGATGATATCATATTTAGCTAAATAAACATCCAACTCAGGATCTTTGCCTACGGTAAAGCGTTCAAAAATTTTATCAATAGGTTCTTCTTTTTGCCACAATTTCATTTTGGTGTGATTTTGGAAAGTGTTGTGATTAAGTCAATATAGCCTTTGATGCCCTGCTTTATTTCATCTAAGTAAATAAATTCATCAGCAGAATGAGATCTTTCAGACAGGCCTGGCCCCATCTTAGCACTCGGAAAAGGCATCAAACATTGATCTGAAAGGGTAGGTGACCCAAATTGATCAATACCCAGTCTCTTTGCCGCCTGGATCAAAATATGGTCATTTGACAAGCCTGAAGGATTTAAATGGGTGGATCTGGGTCGTACCAAGCTTGAAATTTTCTGATTAATGAGAGTAAGAATTTCAGAATGGGTGTAGGCATCTGTTGTTCTCACATCTACCACAAAATGACAGGTATCGGGTATTAAATTATGCTGATAACCGGCCTCAATCATGGTAACCGCCATCTTGACCAGACCTAGTGTGGATGATTTCCTATCAAAAACATGGTTTTTAAACCATGCGACATCCTGCATTGCCTTATAAATAGCATTCTCTCCTACATCACGTGCCGCATGCCCTACGACCCCTTTTGCGTATACATCCAAAACCATCAACCCTTTTTCAGCAATGGCCATTTTCATTTCCGTAGGTTCCCCTACAAGAGCATAATCAATTGGTCCCAAATCTGCTAAAATAGACCTCAATCCATTTTCTCCTGATATTTCTTCTTCTGCCGTCGCTGCAAAAATCACATTGATGGGCAAATCAATCTCATAAAAATGAATAAAAGTATGTAATAAAGCGACCAAGGAAGCGCCCGCATCATTACTTCCCAAACCCGATAGCTTCCCCTCCTTAACCAGAGGACCAAAGGGGTTCAAAGTATAACTCTCATTGGGTTTAACGGTGTCGTGATGGGAGTTAAGGAGCAAAGTGGGTTTATCCGCATTAAAATATTTATTTCGCATCCATAAATTGTGATGCTTGCGCTCAAAAAAAATACCATGATCCTCCAACTTATCAGACAAAAGATCACCGGTCTGCGCCTCTTCTTTACTTAAGCTAGGCGTGCGGATCAATGCCTTAAGTAAGGCCAGCCCAGATTGATAATAATTCTGCAATTGTTCGTTAGATAATGGAGGTATATTCATGTCCTTGGGTTAATAAATTGACTTTATCGAATCTAACAATACATACTTGCGTTACACCTTGTGCAAGGGCTTGAAAGGCATTATCCAATTTAGGAATCATCCCCTGACTGACCAAGCCTTTTGACTTTAATTCAGTATAGTAGCTCTGATTTATCCTTTGAATCAAAGACTCTGGCTTTTGGATATCTTTCATAACACCCGGAAGCTCGAATGCATAGATCAAATGCACCTCATACTTTTTCACCATTGCTGTGGCCACCACATTAGCAATAGTATCTGCATTAGTATTCAATAAA
Source organism: Flammeovirgaceae bacterium (assembly GCA_002691385.1). Taxonomy (GTDB): domain Bacteria; phylum Bacteroidota; class Bacteroidia; order Cytophagales; family Cyclobacteriaceae; genus UBA4465. The sequence goes on from NZHT01000060.1 coordinate 24,047, forward strand.
TTTCCTTGACCCTCATGCGTTATGGGTGCCAAAATAGGTACTAAACCTAAGTCTATAAAAGTCGAAAGACGTTCCACATTAACAAATAACGGATCTCCAACCCATCCATAATCAATGCCTCCCTGTAATGGTCTTTTTTCTGAAAGAATAAGATTGGCATCTACACCACTCAAACCCAAGGCGTCACAATTTTCTGACTGAAGCGCAGCTACTATTTTTTTATTAAGTAGGCCAGCATAAACCATCGTTACCACATCAATCATTTGATCATCTGTCACACGTCTTCCTTCTATCATTTGGACATTTAATGAAAGTTTATTTCCCCATTGCGTGGCTTTTTCTCCTCCTCCGTGAATAAGTATTTTAAGACCTTCAAGGGCTATAAATGTTTTTAGAAATTGGTTTAATTTGACGGATTCATTGATGACATTACCCCCTATTTTAACGATATAGAGTTTTTTTCTCATGATTTTGTTAGTAATTTTTTCAACACCAGTTGAGCTGCAAATATTCGATTATAGGCTTGGTCTTGGATAATCGAGTGCTTGCTGTCCATGGCATTATCTGCAATTACTACATTTCTACGTACAGGTAGACAATGCATTAATTTAGCTTGAGCGGTATATTGTAATTTATCTAAAGTTATCATCCACTCTTCCCGATTTTTTTGGATTTTCCCATAATCATGATAGGATGCCCAATTTTTTACATAGATAAAGTCTGCTTCTTTAAAGGCTTCATCTTGATCATAGCTCAGCTTTGCATTTTTGGTGAATTGAGCATCTAATTCCATGCCCTTAGGATGCGCAATATGAAAGTCCGCATCGTAATACTGCATCCATTGGGAAAAAGAATTGGGCACCGCCTGTGGCAAGGCTTTGACGTGGGGTGCCCAAGTCATCACAACCTTAGGTCGCTTCTTTTTTTTATGCTGCTCTATCGTCATTAAATCTGCAAAAGATTGTAGCGGATGTAAGGTGGCAGATTCAAGATTGATAATAGGGACTCCTGCATATTTTTGAAAGCCTAAAAGATATTTTTCTAAATAATCTTCCCTTTTGTCCAACAATTTTGGAAAAGCCCGAACACCCAAAACATCACAATAGCCTCCCATGACTGCGGCCGCCTCAGTGATGTGCTCGGCAGGATCTCCATCCATAACTACACCTTGGGAAGTTTCTAGTTGCCATCCCTCCTTATTTACGTTGAAAGTGATCGTTTCCATATCCAAGTTTTGAGCGGCCTTAATGGTGCTTAACCGGGTACGCAAGCTGGCATTGAAAAAAATAAGCCCGAGCGTTTTATTAGTCCCCAACAATTTATCGTTGTGGGGTGTTTCTTTGAGTATTAAGGCTTCACGAATCCACCCCGCGGGGTCTGGACAATCCTCAGCCGAACAAAAATGATTAGGCATACCCTACTTTTTTAAATGCTTCTAAAAAAATAACTAATTCTTCCTGACTCACCCCAAGGGGGGGTAAAAGTCTCACTGTATTTGATTGCGCAGCTGATCCTACAAAAACATGTTGCTCTTTCAATAAACTATGTCTGAAAGGTTTGGAATCTCCTGTCAAATCCAGTCCTATCATCAATCCTCTACCTCTTATTTGAACCAAGTTTTCTAATGATCCCAATGCTTTCCAAAGCAAGTTCCCCATAAAATTCGCATGATTAATTAATTCCTCCGAATCGATGACCTCTAGAACAGCCAGTCCGGCGGCACAGGCCAAATGATTGCCTCCAAAAGTAGTTCCGAGCATCCCAGACCATGCCTTGATATCTGGATGCATCAGGACACCCCCTATAGGAAATCCATTCCCCATACCTTTGGCTATGGTAATAAGATCTGGCTCAACTTGAGCATATTGATGAGCAAAGAATTTGCCTGTACGACCATAACCACTTTGGATTTCATCTACGATCAGTAAGGACCCATTTTGCTTACATAACAACTTCAACTCCTTTAAAAAAGCATCATCGGGCACTTGTATACCCCCTACTCCCTGAATTCCCTCAATCAGTACTGCTGCTACCGATGCATCCAGACATTGAGCTACCGCTTCCAAATCATTTAATTTGACTCTGATAAAGCGGTCGTTTTGATTGATAGGTGCTATCAATTTGGTCGTATCAGTTGCTGTAACAGCTAACGAGGTTCTTCCATGAAACGCATTTTCAAATACAATTGTTTTGGATCGCTTGGTATGAAATGAAGCAACCTTCAAGGCATTTTCTATGGCCTCAGCTCCAGAATTACATAAAAATAACTCATGATCCGTATATCCAGTCATTTCTCCTAATTTTTGACTTAATTCGTCTTGAATAGGCATTTGAACTGAATTAGAATAAAATCCAAGCTGCCGCAATTGATACTGAACACGATCAATATAATGAGGATGGCTGTGCCCAATAGATATAACCGCATGCCCACCATAAAAATCTAAATATTTCTGTTCTTCTTTATCCCAGATCCAGCAACCCAGTCCGCGCACCGGATCAATATCATAGCGTGGATAGACACCAAACATCTTCATGATTTCATTTGATTTGTTTTATTGAATGAGGTCATTATTCCTTCAATTAAAGAAGAACTGAAACCTTGATGCTCCATCTCATTTAACCCTTCCATAGTGCACTCTCTCAGAGTAGTTACCTTATCTATTTCAATCTCTGGGTGACTATTATGCGCTAGGATTAAAGAGGCAGCCCCCTTGGTGGTTTGAACGGCTATTTTTTTTACTGTTTTCATAATTAAAATACATTACTCTTTAAAGCCAAACCTGCGGCTTCATCTAAATCAAAAATTAGGTTCATGTTTTGAATGGCCTGTCCTGAAGCCCCTTTTAATAAATTATCTATGATCGTGATGACCAGTACTTGATCCTCGATTTTAGAAACCTGGATCAATGCTTTATTAGTATTGGTCACCATCTTTAAATCAGGGTTATGATCGATCACATGTGTGAAAGGGTGTCCTTCGTAATAATCTTTATAAATAGATTTGAGGCTAGCTTCACTTTCATCTGAATTGAAATAAGTGCTGGTTATGATGCCACGAGTAAAGGCACCGCGATAGGGTATGAAGTTCATACGGCCAGAAAATGAAGGATTTAACTGATCGCAAGATTGGCCTATTTCCCGAAGATGTTGATGCTCAAACGCCTTGTAAACGCTGGCATTATCATTCCTCCAAGAATAATGAGAAGTCGCAGTTTTGGCTTGACCGGCACCTGTTGATCCGGTAAGACCAGATACATGAATATCCCCATGAACAGCTGATGTGGCCATGGCGGGCAATAATCCCAATTGAATGGCAGTCGCAAAACAACCTGGATTGGCAATGTAATTTGATTTTCTTATTAACTCTCGAGACATCTCAGGTAAGCCATAGACAAATCCATGGGACCCAGATATTCTGAAATCTTGACTTAAATCTATGATCTTGATTGAATACAGTTCAGTGTGAGCCGCCAAGTAAGTTTGAGATTGCCCGTGTCCTTTACAAAGAAAAACTACATCTAGTTCTCGAAAATCTAGCTTTTCTTGAAACTCAGATTCAATATCACCAACCAAGTCAGTATGAATGGATGAGATTTTTTTACCTTTTTGACTTTCACTTTGTACAATAATTTGGTCAACATTGGGGTGATTACATAATATTCTAATCAACTCCCCTGCGGTATAACCTGCCGCACCTACGATTCCTATATTTAATTTATGCATCTTTTAATCCGTAGTATAATTTGGTTTGATTAGAAAAAATTTTCGTAAAGCCTTTGACTTCTGCCGCAGACCAGGCCTTATTTGTCTCTCCATAGTTGGCTACAGCAGACTGCATCAAATCAAAATCAGATTGAATGCCTAACAATTGAAATCTATAAGGTGCTAAGCGTATTTCAACAGTACCTGTTACATTTTTTTGTGATGAAGAAAGAAATGCCTCTATATTTCTCATCACAGGGTCTAGATATTGACCTTCGTGCATCAGACTTCCATAAAAAGCAGCCATTTGATCCTTAATAAACAATTGCTGCTTTGATAAGGTATGTTTCTCAAGTAAATGATGCCCTTTGATGAGCATTAATGGTCCAGCTGCCTCAAATCCTACACGTCCTTTGATTCCTATGATGGTATCCCCCACGTGCACATCCCGACCAATGGCATACTTACCGCCCCATTCATTTAACCGCTTAATTAGGTCAACAGGAGTCATAATCTTACCGTTCAGACCAACCGGTTCACCCTTTTCAAATCTTATCTCAATCACCTCAGAATCTACCTCTTGGAGTTGTTTTGGAAATGCTTCTTCAGGTAACACCCCATTTGAGGTAAGGGTCTCCATACCTCCAATAGAAGTCCCCCATAATCCTCCATTAATTGAGTACCCTGCCTTTTCCCAAACACCCTCCACGCCATGCTGCTGCAAATAAGAAATTTCGTCTTCGCGAGACAATGCCAAATCTCTGATAGGTGTGATGATCTCAATGTGAGGGCACATCGTTTGAAAAATAAGGTCAAATCTGATCTGATCATTTCCAGCCCCTGTACTTCCATGTGCAATGGCATCTACCTTCATTTCTATAGCCAAATAAGCTAACGCCATCGCTTGGAAAACTCGTTCAGCGCTCACAGAAAGAGGGTAAGTATTGTTTTTTAGTATATTCCCAAAGATTAAATACTTTATCCCCTGCTCATAAAAATTGGTTGTCTGATCAATGAATTTATAATCTGAGACACCTAGAGACAGAGCCTTTGTCTTTAATTGATGGACCGCTGCCTCATCAAAACCACCTGTATTTATCGTGGCAGCCACCACCTCAAAGCCCCTATCTTTGACCAAATGTACGGCACAATAAGAGGTATCTAAACCGCCACTAAAGGCGAGTAATACTTTTTTCTTCATATTGATAGTTTGTTATCGCCCATCTTTTTCTTAATATTTGCCCATTTACTAAGCCATTTCGATTTATTCCAGAAATGTTTTTTCTTCATCTTATTGATAACTGGATCATATAACATCCCTGTGCAGAGACAGTTACGCCGATCTTTTTTTTGTAAAATCTCATAGTTGATACAACTCTCACAGCCTTTCCAAAACGCATCATCATCGGTCAATTCACTGAAGGTCACCGGTTCATAACCCAATTCTGAATTTATTTTCATGACTGGTAATGATGTGGTCAATCCAAAGAGCTTAGCCTCGGGAAACATTTTTATCGAATGCTGAAAAGCGAGCTTTTTGATTTTTTTAGCCACGCCTTGATTTCGAAATTTATGATGAACGACGAGTCCTGAATTTGCTACATACTTGGTATTACCCCAACTTTCTACGTAGCAAAATCCAACGAGTTCACCAAAATTTGTAACTGCAATAATGGCTTTTTGCTCATTTATTTTTTGTGTAATGTAACTAGGTGAACGTTTGGCAATACCTGTTCCCCTTTTTTGTGCGCTTTCTTGTATCAAATCAGATATGTCATGGGCATATCCCACATGATGAAATGAAGCGATTTGAATTACAATTGAATCCATTGCTTAATTGGGTAAATAAAAAAATGAAATGTACGAAGGGGTAACCGTCCACTTGGGAGGTCGATTTGATATATAGGCTAGCGCCTAGCTAAGAACAACGGCCTTATAAAAAAACTGAATGACGTGTAAATACTTGACTTCATATAATATAATGCAAGAATAATCTTAATTTTTAATTTTATCTAATTTATCAATTAAAAAAAGAGTAAACTATCTAAATAAGTTAAAATAGAGAGAAATGAAACACTCTTTTTCATTAAAATTATTGGCTAATAAATTATTTACTTACTCCCATCTGATAGCTATTTATAGAACTATGACAAACTTACTAAGTTTGTAACGCTTGACTTTATAATAGTATGTTTTTCCCAACCTTGTCATCTTCCCGAAAAATACTTTATAAATGAATGATCATCAATTAAATAAAGCTCATACCACTCAAATAATAATTATGAATTTATAAGTTAAGCATATGAAATTATACATATATTGATTTCATAATTAATTGACTTATCAAATGAAATTCAAAGGAATAATCATAATAATTGGCTTGCTTTTGGTCAATATTAAATTGTTTTCACAAGAAACAGTCACCCCCAACGATGTTCAAGATGAACGCGTTCGTGCCTATGCATTTATAAATGCCCATCTATTTGTTGATTATCAGACCGAAATTAAAAATGCAACTTTGTTGATACAGGAAGGTAAAGTCATTCAAATAGGATCCCAAATTCCTGCTCCTGATGGTTATACTGTGGTCGACCTCAAGGGCAAGTACATTTACCCTTCTTTAATTGATCTACATACAAATTATGGACTCCCTAAAGTAGTGCTTACTTCCTCCAGAGGATCTAATAGTACTGAGCAAATGCTCACCAAAACTCCCGGGGCTTATAATGCCAATGAAGCAATAAAATCAGATTTTAATGCTAGTGAAATATTTAATAATAATGATGAAATAGCTACAAATTTTCGTAAAACAGGTTTTGGGTCAGTCCTTTCCTTCAGAGCAGATGGTATTGCAAGAGGCACCTCAACTTTTACTACCCTTGGAGATAATCCAAATAAAAATATCCTTGTTCAAAATGCTGCTGCACATTACTCACTCAAAAAAGGAACCTCTAAACAATATTATCCAGGCTCTACCATGGGCTATATTTCCTTATTGCGCCAAACTTATTTAGATGTAGCATGGTACAATCAATTCAATCCTCGCCCTTTTTTAGACCAATCACTTGAGGCATGGATTGCTAATCAAGATTTACCTCAATTTTTTGATGCCGGTAATTGGATCAATGTGCTCAGAGCAGATAAAGTTGGTGATGAATTTGGTATCCAATATGTAATAAAAAGTGGTGGGGATGGCTACAAAAGAATTGAAAAAATTAAAGAGACGGGAGCGACGCTCATTGTGCCCATAAATTTTCCCAAAGCCTACGACGTAGATGATCCAATTGATGCCTTGTCAATATCATTGACCGACATGAAACATTGGGAATTGGCCCCCTCAAATTTAGCTCGACTTGAAGCAGCTGGTATCAAGTTCGTAATTACAAGTGATGGCCTATCTGAGAAATCAAATTTTCTGAGTCATATCCGTAAAGCCATAGATAATGGCCTTTCTGAGTCAACGGCACTTAAAGCCCTAACGCATACACCCGCAAAATTAATTCGAATAGATGATCAACTAGGGGCATTGCGACCTGATATGCTGGCCAATTTCATTATCACTTCTGGTAAGTTATTTGATGAAAAAACAATTATACATGAAAATTGGGTGCAGGGTAAAGCTTATCGCTTCAAGCCATTGACTACTGAAGATTATCAGGGGAAGTATAACCTGAGTATAGATAATAAAGATTACGAAATGAAGATAATCGGAGCGACTGGATTAGAAAAAATCAAACTTGTCCTAAATGATTCCATTACGCATGATATAAAATCAAAATTAACCCCCAATCTCATAACATTTAGCTTATCTCTAGATAAAAAAAATATCAGACTCTCAGGTTGGCGCACCTCTTCAGGCTGGAAAGGAACGGGTCAATTAGCAGATGGAAAATGGGTCCAATGGACGTCAAATCGCATAGGTAATTTAGACCCAAAAGAAGAAAAAAAGGAATTAACTACCTCTCCTAAAGATAATTTAGGTCCAGTAATCTTTCCATTTATCGGATTTGGTAATGAGACTCATCCAAAGCAACAGACCCTGCTTATAAAAAATACCACTGTATGGACCAATGAATCAATAGGCATATTGAAGGATACAGATATCTTGTTAAAAGGAGGTAAAATTTCAAAGATCGGTCAAAATCTGGAAGACCCTTCAGCTATTATTGTTGATGGGCGTGGAAAACACTTAACCAGTGGAATTATTGATGAGCATACCCATATTGGAGGTGGAGGAAATGACAGAGCTACCAATTCATCCATGGTGCGTATTGGAGATCAACTGAATTCTGAAGACATTAATATTTACCGAGCCCTCGCTGGCGGTGTTACTGCAGTTCAAGTACTTCACGGTTCAGCTAATCCTGTCGGAGGTCAATCTGCCTTAATAAAATTGCGTTGGGGATTAGCTCCAGATGACTTAAAAATTAAAAATGCAGATGGTTTTATAAAATTTGCCTTAGGCGAAAATGTAAAACGATCACGAAACCCTAGTTCTACGAGGTTTCCACAAACTAGAATGGGTGTCGAACAAGTGTTTATAGATGGATTCACCCAAGCCCTTGCTTACGAAAAAGAGTGGTCGCTCTACAATGAACTCCCAAGAAAAGTAAAAAGCAATACGCCTCTACCTAGGCGAGATTTAGTAGATGAAGCCATGTTGGAAATCATAAATAAAGAGCGATTCATCACTTGCCACTCTTATGTTCAATCTGAGATCAATATGTTGATGAAGGTCGCAGAACAATTCAATTTTAACATCAATACCTTCACGCACATCTTGGAAGGATATAAAGTTGCAGACAAAATGAAGAACCATGGAGCAGGTGCCTCAACCTTTTCTGATTGGTGGAATTACAAATGGGAAGTACGTTATGCCATTCCATATAATGCAGCTATTATGTACAATGAAGGTGTGGTTACGGCCATCAATTCAGATAATTCCAACAGTGGAAGAAGGTTGAATCAAGAAGCAGCAAAATCCGTAAAATATGGAGGTCTTTCTGAAGAAAATGTATGGAAAATGGTTACACTAAATCCTGCTAAATTACTTCATTTAGATGATCGTATGGGAAGTATCAAAGTAGGTAAAGATGCAGATATTGTTCTTTGGACAGATCATCCACTTTCTGTATACGCTCAAGTAGAAAAAACCATTGTGGATGGTATTGTCTATTTCGATGTGGAAAAAGACAAAGCTTCTAGAGCGATGATCCAATATGAACGTGCAAGACTTATTCAAAAGATGAAAAAGGCAAAGAAAAGTGGTGCCCTTACAAAGCGTCGAAGCTCAGAAATATTTATTGACTTTGATTGCGATGATGACCACCTAATCACCTCATTTGATCTAGAAGCTAGAAAATAAATAAAACATATCACATCTAATCTATACGAAAAATGAAGAAAATTTTTAATCTCTCCCTAGGAATATGGATGACCCTTTCGGTCATTGCTCAAGTACCCATACCTGTACAATCACAAAAGCAACCCATCCTTCTGGCAGGGGGAATAGCCCATATAGGAAATGGGGAAGTGATTCAAAATGCATTGATCGGATTTGACAATGGGAAAATAATTCTGGTTGCCGAATCTTCAAATAATATTACTGATCTTTCTATCTTTAAACTGATTGATATTACCGGAAAGCACGTTTATCCAGGATTCATACTCCCAAATTCACAGGTAGGATTACAAGAAGTAAGTGCAATCAGAGCCATGAGCGATATGGATGAACGTGGAGAGATGAATCCGAACGTAAGATCCCTCATATCCTATAACACTGATTCTGAATTTATACCTACCTTTCGATTCAATGGTGTTTTAATTGCAGAAACGACTCCCATAGGAGGACTAATTTCTGGTACTTCATCAGTTATGGAAATGGAAGGTTGGAATTGGGAAGACGCGGCCCATACCGTGGATATAGGTATTCATTTGAATTGGCCCTCTAAAATGACACGTAAATATGATTACAACAATTATACTGCAAAAATGGAGCCTAATAAAAAGTATAATGAGTCTATTGCCAAATTGAAAGAACTGTTCGAGAATGCTCTAGCTTATGGTACTACAAAAAAACCACCTATCAATCTGAAATTAGAAGCATTAAAAGGACTTTTCAATGGAAATTTAATCTTATTTATTCATGCCGGAACATCTAAGGAAATCATAGAAAGTATCCTTTTTGCAGAAAATATTGGTGTACAAAAAATGGTTCTGATTTCTGGCAGTTCTATCTTGCACATAGTTGAGTTCCTTAAAGAACATAATATTGGTGTGATTTTACCTCCCACACATAGTATGCCAAGTCAGATAGATGAAGACGTTTATGGTCCTTATAAACTCCCGGCTCAATTGTTTGAAGCAGGGCTAACTATATCACTTTCACATCGTGGCATGCTTGCTCATGGAAGAAACTTGCCTTTCTATGCGGGTACGGCTGCAGCTTACGGTCTAGATAAAGAAGAAGCCTTAAAAATGATTACTTCTAACACGGCTGAACTTCTGGGTATAGATGATCGTCTAGGCACGTTGACAGTAGGGAAAGATGCTACACTATTTGTCTCTGAAGGAGATGCCTTAGATTTTAGAACCAACATTTTATCCCATGCATTCATTAGTGGAAAACAAGTGACCCTAGATAACAAACAACAAGAATTATATCATAGATTCTCTAAAAAATATGGACATATAGACTAGCATCCTAGACCATTATGAGGTGTGGAAGATAAACCCTCGTCTGTCTTCAATCTCTATTCAACAATACTCAAGTAACCAATAATAATGCACTGATAGCTATCTTTCGATGAAAATCAATGCCTTTTATCAAAGTTTACAATGAATTTTGCGAACTAGACTCAGAACTTAAAAAATATAAAAAAACTTAAAATGCTTCTATAAAGTTAAAGGGCAACACCGATAAAAGACTTAAAAGCTAAACCCATAAGACCTGTAATCAACATCGTAATACCTAAACCTTTGAGGCCCGGAGGAACCTTAGAATATTTCAACTTTTCCCGTATCGCAGCTAGGGCTATGATGGCCAAGAAAAATCCAAAACCAGATCCAAAACCGTATGAGGTAGCCTCGATTATATTATAATCTTTCTGAACCATAAATAATGAAGAGCCCAAAATAGCACAATTAACAGCTATTAAGGGTAAAAAAATACCCAATGACCCATAAAGAGCTGGCGAAAGTTTTTCAATAATCATCTCGACCAATTGTACCATAGATGCAATTACGGCGATGAACATAATGAATTGAAGAAAGGTCAAGTCAATAGACTCAAAACTTCCGTCTATCCACGTCAAAGCCCCTTCTTTAAGAACATATTCTTGAAGTAACCAATTAACAGGTACCGTTAATGTGAGTACGAAAACTACAGCTAATCCTAGACCAAAAGCGGTTTCTACCTTTTTAGATACCGCCAAAAAAGAACACATACCTAAATAATAGGCAAAGATCATGTTGTCTATAAAAATTCCTCTAAGTACTATATTAAAAATTTCCATTATGCTCTCTTCTGTTAATGTTCTACGTATCCTGACTTTGATCTTTGAATCCAAATGAGAATACCCAATACGACAAACGCACCTATTGAGTCTACCATTAATCCATTTGTTGGAAACGTCGTCCAGCCTAAAGCCTCAAAAATTTTGAAGTCAAAAATGGAACCTGAACCTAATAATTCCCTAAAAAAGGCAACAGTTAAAATGATCCATGCGTAGCCAAATCCAGAACCTAAACCATCCAATATGGAATCGTAAGGTTTATTGGCCATGGCAAAAGCTTCAAGTCGACCCATCACGATACAATTGGTAATGATGAGTCCAACATAAGCTCCTAAAACTTTATACATATCATAACTGTAGGCTTTTAAAAATTCGCTTACAAGCGTCACTAAAGTTGCTACTACGGCTAACTGAACGATGATTCTGATCCGGCTAGGGATTAAATTTCGCATCAATGAAATAATTAAATTAGCAAACACAATAACAAATACTACAGCGATTGACATCACTAAAGTAGGTTCCAGCTTCACGGTAACCGCCAAAGCAGAGCAAATACCTAATACTTGAATCGTAATGGGATTGTCATCGGATAAAGGGTCGATAACAATATTTTTTCTCCTTTTTGACAAAAAAGGTTCAGCAGGTTTCTTTTCTACCTTTATTTCTTTTTCTACTACAGTCGCTTCAGCACTCATATTTAATATCATTAGTCGTATTCTAGTTAATTGCAATCCCATTTTCATCCTTCTTATTCTTGATGAAACTTTGATAACAACCCAAATATTCTTTCAACATCTTATTAACTCCTTTGGCAGTTATGGTTGCTCCAGAGAGGCCGTCGACTTCATGCACACTGAGGCCCTTAATACCTTCTCCTTTCACCATGGTGATAGACTCTAAATTACCAGCAGAATCAAATATTTTTTTATTTTCTTTATAACGATTTCTTACCTTTTCTTCGGTAATTCTAGCACCCAACCCAGGAGTTTCCCCTTTATGGTCAAAAGCAACTCCCTTAACCGTATTTAAGTCTGATTCTAAAGCAACATAACCGGAAATCCAATCCCATAGACCCAATCCAAACATAGGAAAAACATAAGCCTCAACAATATTGGAATCAAATTCATTTAATATCATGTAAATAGGATACAATCGCTCATCTCTAGCTATTTTATGGTTTTTTTGCGCATTCACTTTTTCAGCAATCAATGGATTACCTTTAGCATCTATAGAAATAATTTTACCTTTAATATCAACCACAACAGATTTTACTCGACCTTTGTACAGATCCAAAATCTCTTCAGGTGTTTTGAAAGTTGAAATATCCATCACGGCACCTAAAATTTTCTTTTTAGTATCTAACTCGACTTGTTTGTCTTGAGCAGGCTTTAATAAAACTGAGGTCAAAGACATGGCTCCACCTATAAAGACAGTCATGATTGCGGAAAAAACTAAGATGTAAATATTAGATCGTTGCACGTTTTAATCTTCTTTTTTTGTGAGCTTCTACTACGTAATAATCAATTAAGGGAGCAAATACATTCATAAAGAGTATAGCCAACATAATGCCCTCAGGATAAGCAGGGTTAGAAATTCTAATGATCACGGTAAGAACACCAATCATGAATCCATAAATCCACTTGCCCATTTCAGTTTGTGCAGCAGAAACCGGATCGGTAGCCATAAAAACTGCTCCAAAAGCCAATCCTCCAACCACAAGATGATAATGTGCAGGCATCAACATAAAACTGTTTGCACCAGATAGATTATATATCATTCCCATCACCCAAGCACCCCCAAACACTGATAAGATAATCTTCCAACTCCCCACACCCGTGAAAACTAATATGGCAGCACCAATTAAGCACATAAGAACTGAAGTTTCTCCAATACTTCCAGGTATTATTCCTAAGAATAAGTTCCAAAAATCAAACATTCCAGCATACCAATGACCGCCAAGATCAGCCATCATTTCTGTCCCATTTGCTGCTGCTGCAGCTCCATATGACAACAAAGTGGCTCCGGAAAATCCATCAACAGCCACTTCATCTCCTAAATATGTCCAAACCATATCTCCTGCTATTTGAGAAGGATATGCGAAATAAAGAAATGCGCGAGAGGTTAACGCAACATTAAGAATATTCATACCAGTTCCTCCAAATACTTCTTTAGCGATAATAACACCAAAGGCTGTGGCCACAGCCACTTGCCATAAAGGAATAGTTGCAGGCATGACCAAAGGAATTAAAATACCTGTTACCAAAAAGCCCTCTTCAATTGGATGATTTCTGATTACACAAAAGGTAAACTCTACTCCCAAGCCTACCCCATAAGAAACAATTAAGATGGGCAAGACTTGTCCTGCTCCCAACAGAAATTTACTTAAAAAAGTAGCATCAAACACTCCGGTAGCGAGAAAATGTTGATGCCCTACGTTCCACATACCAAATAACAAACATGGAATTAAAGCGACGATGACAGTAAACATAACTCGCTTTAAATCTGCAGCATCTTTAACTTGGACACCTGTGGGTCCTGTGGTAAGACTCGGTTTAAAAAAAATCGTCCTATGTCCCTCGTATAGGGTATGCAATTTTTCATATTTAGCACCCTTCTCTACATGGGGTTTGATATTATCAAATAGATTTTGTAATAATTTCATTAATCAGCTATTTCGAATGAGTTCAATGCCTTTTCTTACAATGGCTTGAATGTCGTTTTTGGAAACATCTATGTATTCACACAATGCCACATCTTCTTCGATAACTTCGTAAATCCCCAATGCTTCCATTTCATCGTAATCATTTGAGATGATCGACTTAAACAAATAAGTTGGCAGAATATCCATTGGCAAAATTTTCTCGAAAGCACCAGAGATAGTAAAATTTCTTTGCTCACCATTAGTGTTGGTATCTAATACTTTCTCTTTTTTAGGGTTTAAAAAAGAAAACAAACCAAACGCTTTGTGAAAACTTAACTTCTTGAAACTGGGTAACATCCAACCGAGAAACTCCTCTTCATCACCTTCTGGGATAACAGATATCTGATTATGAAAATGACCCAAATACCCACGAACACCAACATGCTCTCCGGTCAATACATTCCCCGAAATACATCTTAAATTCGTTTCTTTCAAATTATTAGCCAATAGTTTATCTAAACAAGCACCTGAATAAGTCTTGACATAATGTGGATGAATTACTTCTGACCCCGTAATGGCAATCAACTTAGTAGCGTCATAAATACCTTCCAAAAATAAAGTTCCTATTCGCGCAACTGAAAGCGGATCTATCGTCCAGACCTTATCATTTTTACCAATAGGCTTGATGTGATGTATTTGTATGCCTACATTCCCCACTGGATGGGGTCCTGAAAACTTGTGGATCTCAACATCCTCTATTCCACTGAAAACGCTGGGTATTTCAGTAGCATCTAAGCTTAAATGTATATTCCCCTTAACTAGCTTATTTAAAACATCAATTCCCAACTGAAAAACTTCTTCTTTCCCACGCATTAAATAAGCCATGTCTGGAGCACACGGGCTCGAATCAAAAGCCGAAATGTAAATAGCAGAAGGTTCATCCGATGGATTGGCTACTACTCCAAAGGGTCGTTGAATAAACGAAGGCCAAACACCGCTTGCGGTTAATGTAGCTACTGCTTCTGCTCTAGTTATATTATTGATCTCTGCTTTTGAGTACTTCTTAAAGCCTTTGTATTCTATTTTTTTGTCAGCTAAAATACGGATTTCAATAATTTTTCTTCTCTCACCCCTAATTATCTCACTAATTTCTCCGCTCACAGGTGCAACAAACAAAACATCTTCATTTCCTTTATCATAAAATAATGGACTTCCTGACTTGACATTTTCACCAACAGATACTAATAACTTGGGTTGTACCAAGCCTTTGAAATCACTTGGTTTAATTGCAAAAGAATCAGGCTGATTTATTTTACACTCTTCCAGTAGAGCTCGTCCGGCCAAAGGAAGGTTAAACCCTTTATTTAAATGAAATGTGCGCGGCATGAATGTATCTTTGTAGTCTTCTTCAAGATTCGTGCAAAAATAATAATAAATCTTTAAAAAAATAAGTTAAGAAGTCAACTAAATAATTTTTTCGACTAATAAAAAACAACAAGCCCTATCCACTTAACTCAATAAATAATTGGATACTTGTTCCATCAACCAGTTCGGAGTGGAAGTTGCCCCACAAATACCGACATGATCAGTATTTTTCAGCCATTCTTTCTTAATTTCAAACTCATTTTCAATGAAGTAACTCCGACGATTTTGTTTGAGGCAAACTTGATAAAGAGCTTTACCATTCGAGCTTTTTTTACCGGAAACAAAAAGAATAATATCGTGTTTTTTCGCAAATTTTTCTAATTGAGGTTCTCGATTAGAAACTTGTCGACATATACTATCATTTGCCTTAAAATCATCTTCAATAAGTTGGCCTCTTTCTTGCACTATGCGATCTTCAATGAGTGATCTCATATGATAAAAGCCTTTGGTACTTTTTGTAGTTTGGCTGTACAAGATAATAGGCCTAGACCAATCAATAAGCTCCAGATCCTTTTCCTCCATTACGACAATCGCCTCCTCATTTGTCTGACCAATGAGACCGATCACTTCGGCATGTCCTGGTTTGCCATAAATAACAATTTGCCCTTTTTTTTCTTTGACTTGATCAAAAGAATTCTTCACTCTATTTTGAAGCTTTAGTACTACCGGACAAGAGGCATCAATCAACTCAATGTTGTTAGCTAAAGCTAATTTATAAGTCTCAGGGGGCTCACCATGTGCCCGAATCAATACTTTAGCATCACGAATTTTAATAAGATCTTCATGATTGATTATTTTCAAACCTTTCGCTGCCAGACGCTCCACTTCCATACTGTTGTGGACAATGTCCCCTAAACAATACAAAGTCCCTCCTTGATTCATTTCATCTTCGGCCATCTGAATGGCAAATTCAACACCGAAACAATAACCTGAATTAATATCTATTTCAACCTTCATAAATAATTTTATTGGCTAAGTCTACGATTTTTTTCACTTGATCCTCAAAGATAAGATAACTGCTATCCAGAACAATTGCATCCTCTGCCTTGATCAATGGGCTGTCTAACCTATTAGTATCTAAATAATCTCTTGAGAAAAGATTTTTTTTTATCTCTTCTGAATTAACTTGAATGCCTTGCTCCTCAAGCTCCTTTTTCCGACGCTTGGATCTAATATCTAAATCTGCGGTCATGAATATTTTCAGAGCAGCATCAGGAAACACCACCGTACCTATATCTCTACCATCCATGACAATTTTTTTACGCTGTCCCAACGCCTGTTGCCGACTCACCAAAGCTTTTCTAATGAAAGGCTGGGTAGCAATTTGACTGACAATTTCATCAACTTCTGGAAGCCTGATTTGGTAATCCATAATCTGACCATTTAATAAAATCTCTGAAGCATTCAGCATATTATTAAAACGAAAAGAAATTAAAATTTCATCCAATGCGGCAATTACTTCTTTTTCCTTTTCAAAGCTAATTTGATGATCTATGAAATAGCGGGCAATACAACGGTACATCGCACCTGAATCAATATAGGTATAACCCAGAGCACTGGCTACTTTTTTGGCAGTAGAACTTTTTCCTGTACCAGAAAATCCATCAATCGCTAAGACAATATCAACCATCAACAATCCTTTACAGGACAATTAGATTTTCCTGGCTTCATTTTCCCCTTATAGCGTTGTTGACCAGGATTATTTTTACAACTTTCCATAGGAGATACAATCAACATTAATAACAGCAGAGTTCCTATATAGAGTACATATTTTATTAAAGAATATCTCATTAAAAACTATTTACCTGCATTTCTCTATTTACTTTCTTAACCAAACCTTGTAAAACATTACCTGGCCCTGATTCATGAAAAGAAGTTGCCCCATCAGAAATCATTTGTTTTACACATTGGGTCCATTTAACGGGAGAAGTCAACTGTGCTATAAGGTTAGATTTAATCACCGAAACGTCGGTATTCCCTTTTGCATCCACATTTTGATAAATCGGGCATTTTGGAAGCCTAAATTCAGTAACTGCGATGGCTTCTGCTAACTCGGAACGAGCCGACTCCATTAAAGGAGAATGAAATGCTCCACTTACTGGCAGAAGTAATGCCCGCTTGGCCCCTGCCGCCTTCATCCCCTCACATGCCAAATTAACCGCTGCTACTTGACCCGAAATCACTAACTGACCTGGACAATTGTAATTAGCCGCTACAACAATCCCTTCTGTTTCAAAGCAAATCTCTTCGACCTGTTCGTCGGTAAGTCCAATAATTGCAGCCATGGTTGAAGGCTCTTTTTCACACGCCTTTTGCATGGCTAGCGATCGCTGTGATACCAATCTTAATCCATCCTCGAAATCAAGCACGCCACTCGCCACCAAAGCTGAAAATTCTCCTAAAGAATGACCTGCTAGCATTTCAGGTGAAAAATTATCCTTACATAATGCATTAATTATACTATGTAAAAATACGGCTGGCTGAGTTACTCTGGTTTGTTTTAAATCTTCTACAGTCCCCTCAAACATAATTTGGGTTATCTCAAAACCTAATATTTCATTAGCTTGTAAAAAATATTTTTTTGCTGTGGAATTTGTCGCAAATAATTCTTTACCCATTCCAGGATACTGGGCTCCTTGTCCAGGAAATACAAATGCATGCATAGGTTATATTTAAAATTTAAATTAAGCACAAATCTAGCAAGGATGGATCAATCCAAAAACCTTTTAGCAA
Organism: Flammeovirgaceae bacterium; assembly: GCA_002691385.1. GTDB lineage: Bacteria > Bacteroidota > Bacteroidia > Cytophagales > Cyclobacteriaceae > UBA4465. Next base: position 42,062 of record NZHT01000060.1, read on the forward strand.
GTTCTGGAGTCGGTATTTTACATTTTTCTTGTCGCCCAAACCATAAGTATCTTCTTTTAGCAATCAAATCATAAAAAAAGTCAGCAATGCTGGTAGGTAAAAAACTGAAAAAATAAATCCATCTCCAATTCCATGAAAAAGACTTCGCAACTTTAAAAACAGCGGTACTCTTTTCAAAGACTTGATGATCTTCAAACAAGTAGATGGTGTTCATCTTCGAGTGAGCCGCAGGTAAATTGTTTTCTGATAATATTTTTTGAGCAAATTTAGACTGTAAAGAGGCAAATTTATAATGGTTCAGTGCCTCTTGATCAATAATAAAATTAACGGCTCCGATGCAAAGGTTACATACACCATCAAATAAAAGAACCGGCGATTCTATTTTAGCAGTTGAATCCATCCTTTATAAGTTTTTTTCTGTTTGGCATTAGTTAACACATCAAAGGTTACTTCTGAGACATAGAAATACACACCTGCAGCCAGCGGTGATCCCGCATTATTTTTCCCATCCCATTGGATCAATATCGATGACTCATTTTCAAATTTAAGGTCAAAAACCTCTTTCCCTGTTCGATCTAAAACCTTGAAGGAAACCTTTAATATAAAGCGAGGACAATACATTGGTCTAAAAGTATCATTGAAGGCATCACCATTAGGTGAAAAAGCATTGGGTAAAATAAACTGAGAACAATTATCAATACAACTTGTATTTGAAAAATCACTCTCATTCAATGATCTATCCACCGCGGTAATACGATAACAGCCTTTAAAGGAATTCAATACCGAGTGTTGATAGCTGGTTTCTACTGTACTATCCAGAAGATAAAAATCTTGGTCCAATCCCGTCGGACTAAAATAAACTCGGAAATAAATCACATCATCATCACATTGTGAACTCTCATTCTCCAACCATGAAACAATGTTTTCAAAAGTCATCTCTGAACAATTAGCCATATCATCTCTCGAGTCACAATCATAAGAATTGGAAACTTTTACATCTAAGGGACTGCAAGGAACTATGTTATCATTGGGTTGCGCACACACAATTTGTGAATTATTGACTAAGGGAGTAGGCAATATTGGATTGTCATATCCTCCATAGGTAGTCAAGGCATAGCAATAAATCAATTCGTCATCCAATGCAATATTATTAAAGCGACCATAATCTAAATAGCTAAATCCCTTTTCTGATATTTTTACCGAATCGATCAGGGTCATTAAGTCAGGATTACTCAAATTCGAGCGATCTCGATAAACATAATGATAAGGATACGACAATATATTATTTGACCAAGGTACATTCGCTTGCCATGAAAGCTCAACAGCACTCAAAAGCGGCTTTGCACCTAATTTAACTGAGGAAGCCACCGCGGAAGAATCTATAAATCTATTATTAGCATCATATACTGCAATTCGATAAGCATAAGCATAGTCTGCAGTATTGAGATCCATCTGATCTATAAATAATGTATCTGATATTTTTTCAGCAACTAATATCTCTTCATTTAAGTAGAATCCTGAAGATCTGTACAGTGAATACGTGTAGGGGGCGGGAAAAGTTGTTGCATAAGGTGGTGTCCAATCTATCTTTATCCGTCCATCTTCTGAAGTTTCTAGCACATCAACATGGGTAATCACTGGTGCATCAGTCTCTAGTGTCAAACACACTTCTTCAGAAATATAACTAGTTCCTAGACCTGGATTTGGGAACTGTGCTACGATTCGATAGCAATAATTAGCCCCTGGGGCTAACCTTTGATCAACAAATAACGTCTCTGAAGCAGATGTTTTTGCGATTAAACTGTAGCCAGAATAAGGAGGCATGCCTACCTCACAATCATCTAGATCAAAATCAAAATCTCCCACACGTCTCCAAATTTCTATTTCACTAGCATTACTGCAGACATAATCATCCCAAGTAAGTTCGATAGATCTTCCCGATTTGGGTACAAGGGCCAAACCTTGCGGAGCAGGCCCTACTATTGAGATCTCCCAGGTGCCAAACTCGGTTAACGTCGGGCCTACCTTAATATTATTCTCGATAGGATTATCTGCTACCTTAAACTGCACTTCATAAGCCCTTTCCCTGATGTGACCACAGAAAGTATTCCATTCAAAATTTAATTTCCCCGGCGTATCTTGAAAAGTAGCTGGGAAAGAATTAGGACTTTTATAGGTAGCCGATGAGTTAACTTCAAATGGCCCTCCAAAAGCTTCTATTTTTACCTGATGACCATCTGGGTCTGTACCAACTATAGCTTGAACAACCTGATCTCCAGCCGTCACGCAAATTGGCCCTGGAATTTCTAATTTCGGTTTTTCATTATCCCCCTCATAAATAATGATCTGCATATCTCTGGTCACATAACCCAAGCGGTACCATTTCCCTCCTATTTTCCTCCACTCCTCAATTCTAAAAGCAACATTATATTCTGCACATTCAGACACTCCACTTGGACAATCTGATGATCCCAAATTATAAACATCCCCTGGAGCATCCCAAATAAGATCACCATAGGCCTCATTTAAATCTAAAGATGGAGGAGTTAAGTTTTCACTTCCTTGACCAAAATTAGTGTAGAAATCAGGGTGATTCAGCGATCTGTAAAGAACTACTTCTGAATTTTTCCCCATTTTTGGGATAACTAAATAATAGGCAAGACTGTCTCCATCAATATCAAAAGCGCCCGCGTTGTGTATGAATCGGGCACCAGGAATCCCTTCATCAATGGGAGGCACAGTTAATATCGGTGTATTATTGACACCAAAAAAAGGATCTATAATAATCAGGGTTTCGGTATAAAAAGGAGTATTCAAAGAATTTTCCATATTCGCAATACCTGCATTTCTGTTATCCTCAGAATAACTCACAATGTAGCTATTAGGTGCTTTATATGTATGAATCAAAGTAAATTCTGCACGCACAATGTTGTTCGTTAATTGTGTTTCTATCACATTAAAATCTCCAGAAATCACCGTACCATCTCCAAAATCGAAGTCGCCTCCGCCAAATTCAATATTTGTTTCAGTATCCCTGTATCCGATGAAAGTAAACTCGTATTCAAAGGTTAAATTACTTATCCTTCGCGCAATCACTTCTCCAGCTCTGATATGCGAGGCTTTAACGGCTTCAAAGCAAAATAAATGTATGACAAAAAAGGCACCTAAAAATTTAACAAAATTCATAGTAAACAAACTCTAGTTCTATCATTACTCTAAAACAAACCCTATTAAGCTTATTGAATAATACTGAATCTCACCCTAATTAATATGGACATTGAAATGAAAATAATTATTCTCATAAATATTTAATGCAAGAATAAGGCCAAAAACAATATAACTAATTTGAAAAAAGGCGAAAATATCATTTTGTCTACAATCACCTAGCAAAGTAAAATCAAATTAGCCTAGATCATTGGAAGATAACCAATCTACATATAACTTTGATTTTAACCTGGTAAAATCTAAAATATAAATTATCGTAATGAGTTTTATACTGAGTTCAATTGGGAAGAAAGTAGCCATGTCACTATCCGCCTTTTTCCTTATCTCTTTTCTGCTTTTACACGTAGCAATCAATTTTTTGTCAGTCGTAAGTGAAAGAATGTACAATGAAGCTTCGCACTTTATGGGTACCAACCCAATCATACAATTTGTTATGCAGCCGATTCTCATCTTAGGAGTTTTGTTCCATTTTACCTTAGGATTTGTACTAGAATTTCAAAACAAGAGTGCGAGACCCGTCAAATATGAAATGAAAAATAATCAACTAAATTCTAGTTGGCTTTCAAGAAATATGATTTATTCCGGACTAGTCATTTTGGCTTTTCTAGGACTCCATTTTTATGATTTCTGGATTCCTGAAATTCAATACAAATATATTGAATTTCAAGACCCAAATAGACATAGATACTTTGCTGAATTGACCCACAAATTTGAAGATCCAACGCGTGTTGGTTTTTATACTGTCTCTTTCATTTTATTGATGATGCATTTATTGCACGGTTTTCAATCAGCATTTCAATCTTTGGGAGTTAATAATAAATTTGCACCCGGTATTAAAAAGACGGCTTGGGCTTTTTCAGTAGCTATCCCACTGACATTTGTATTTATTGCACTTTTCCATCACTTAAAACACTAAATTCAAATGCTCAACAATCTTATATGATGCTGATTTTTAACCTCAAACACTTTAAGTAATAATAATAAAATGAAAATAGGAGCAAATTTTCCTGCAAAAATACCAGAGGGTCCAATTAAAGATAAATGGACTTCATACAAGAACAAAATAGATCTGGTCAATCCAGCTAATAAACGACTAATAGATATTATTGTAGTCGGCACAGGATTGGCCGGAGGCTCAGCCGCAGCCACTTTGGCCGAATTAGGATATAATGTCAAAGCTTTTTGTTTTCAAGATTCTCCGCGTAGAGCACATTCTATCGCGGCACAAGGTGGCATCAATGCCTCAAAAAATTACATGGGAGATGGTGACTCAGATTATCGGCTTTTCTACGATACTGTAAAAGGAGGTGACTACAGGGCTAGGGAAGAAAATGTTTATCGCTTAGCGGAAGTATCAGGCAACATCATCGACCAATGTGTTGCGCAGGGAGTACCTTTTGCTAGAGATTATGGAGGTTTGTTGGATAACCGCTCTTTTGGTGGCGTTTTGGTTTCTAGAACTTTTTATGCCAAGGGTCAAACGGGTCAGCAACTGCTATTAGGAGCATACTCGGCTATGAATAGACAAATAGCAAGAGGTAAAATAAAGATGTATAATCGTCACGAGATGATGGATTTAGTAATTGTAGAGGGTAAAGCAAGGGGAATCATTGCGAAAAATTTGATCACAGGTGACCTTGAAAGACATTCGGCACACGCTGTAGTGATCGCTTCAGGAGGTTATGGTAATGTATTCTATCTATCCACCAATGCAATGGGCAGTAATGTTTCAGCAGCATGGAAAATTCATAAAAAAGGCGCTTGGTTTGCAAATCCTTGTTTCACTCAAATACATCCTACCTGTATCCCCGTATCTGGAGATCACCAATCAAAATTGACTTTGATGTCTGAATCTTTAAGAAATGATGGTCGAATTTGGGTACCCGGAAAGGAAGAAGATGCGAAAGCAATCCGATCAGGGACATTGAGGCCAACTGCAATTGCAGAGGATGACAGAGATTACTTTTTAGAACGTCGCTATCCAGCCTTTGGTAATCTCGTCCCACGAGATGTAGCTTCAAGAGCTGCAAAAGAAAGGTGTGATGCGGGATTTGGAGTAAATGCTACCGGCGAAGCGGTTTATTTGGATTTTGCTGCTGCTATAATAAGATACGGAAAAGAAAAAGCCCTTGTAACACATCAGGATGCAAATAATGAAGCCTTAGTCCTTGAGTTAGGGAGAGAAATCATTGCCACCAAGTATGGAAATCTTTTCCAAATGTATGAAAAAATAGTTGATGAAAATCCTTATGAAACTCCCATGATGATTTACCCTGCTGTGCATTACACAATGGGTGGTATCTGGGTTGATTATGATTTGATGACTACTGTTCCAGGTTGCTATGCTATCGGAGAAGCTAACTTCTCCGAACATGGTGCCAATCGCCTGGGTGCCTCAGCATTGATGCAAGGTTTAGCGGATGGCTATTTTGTTCTTCCCTACACCATAGGTAATTACCTAGCCGAAGATATCCGCACCGGAGCTATTCCTGTTGATACACCGGAGTTTGATGCGGCTGAAAAAGGCGTACAAGAGCAACTTGAACGCTTTATCTATAACAAAGGCTCGAAACCCGTCGATTACTTTCACAAAAAGTTGGGGAAAGTCATGTGGAACAAAGTTGGCATGTCAAGAAATGCCAAGGATCTAAATGATGCCATTGAAGAAATTCAAGCTATCAGAGATGAGTTTTACAAGGAAGTAAAAGTACCAGGAAACTTGGATGGTTTTAATGAGGAATTAGCAAAGGCGGGTAGGGTAGCAGACTTCTTAGAATTAGGAGAACTTTTTGCAAAAGACGCTCTGAAAAGAGAGGAGTCCTGCGGAGGTCATTTTAGAGAAGAATACCAAACACCAGAAGGTGAAGCCAAAAGGGATAAAGCCTTTCAATATGTAGCTGCTTGGGAGCATAAAGGAGCTCCAAAAGATGCAAAACTTCACAAAGAAATGCTTGATTATAAATACATTGAGGTAAAAGAAAGAAGTTACAAGTAAGAGCCAGCAAAATTCATAAGAGATGAACCTAAAACTAAAAATATGGCGACAGAAAAATGCCGCTACTAAAGGCAAGATTGTTAATTACGATATAAATGAGGTCTCTTCCGATATGTCATTCTTGGAAATGCTTGATGTGCTGAATGCAGATCTTACAGAAAAAGGGGATGAGCCTGTAAGTTTTGATCATGACTGCAGAGAGGGCATCTGTGGATCTTGCTCATTGCAGATCAATGGCCGGCCCCATGGACCTGATGGAGGTACTACTACTTGTCAACTTCACATGCGGAAATTCAAAGATGGTGACAGCATTGTTATTGAACCCTTTCGAGCCAAAGCATTTCCGATCGTCAAAGATTTAATCATTGATCGCTCAGCCTTTGATCGTGTACAACATGCAGGTGCATTTGTTTCAGTTAACACTTCTGGTAATACACAAGATGCCAACGCTACTCCCATCAACAAAGGTGATGCAGATAATGCTTTTGATGCAGCATCTTGTATCGGTTGTGGTGCCTGCGTAGCGGCATGCAAAAATGCCTCAGCCATGCTTTTTGTCTCTGCGAAAGTTTCACAATATGCCTTATTACCTCAAGGTCAAGTGGAACGTGAAAAGCGAGTAACAGATATGATTTCTCAAATGGATGAAGAGGGATTTGGAGCATGTACAAATACAGGGGCTTGTGAAGTTGAATGTCCCAAAGGAATTAGCATCACCAATATTGCTAGGATGAATCGAGAATTTATTAAATCCAATTTAAAATCTTAATAAAAAAATAGATATTCAAAAAAACTATCGTCCAAGCTAAGATTTTTTACTTTCAAATCTTTTATAGACATTAATTTTTAATTAAACATTTTACCTATCCGGTAGGTATGAAAAAAAGCTTAGTTATCTTATTTGGGGTCATAACTTTCTTCATATCGATCTACTTTATATGGTCTCTATGGGATCAAGAAAGTACTCATGACCTGTGGGACTTTGTCCCAAGAAATTCAGCCCTTGTATACGAAAGCAATCAACTAGGAACCACTCTTCTCCGATTACAAGACATTGAGTCATTTCAATCACTTACCCAGATTCCCAGTCTAAGAAAGCTCTCTGATCACATCATAAAAATAGAGCACCTGACAGGCTTGAACTCTTTTTACTCATTCATTGATAAAACTTCTGGATTAATCAGTCTACATAATACTGGCAAAAATGAATTTGACTTCCTTTACTTAGGAGTAATGAATGATCTGATCACTACTGATGAAATATTAAAATTGATCGAACCCCTGATTTCTAAGGTAAAGGAGAAAAAATATCGAAATTATTTAGGTTTCGAATTGAATGAAATCTCTTTATCCTTTACAAATAGCCGTTTAACTTATCTTATTTATGATCATTATTTCATTGCCAGCTTCACCCCCTACCTTGTTGAGGATGCCATAAGAACTTTCGAAGATGAAAATTATAAATCCTTTGGAAAGGTCTTTAATCAGCATAAGCAAATAACAAAAATCAAACAAGACGAAGGCAATGTCTACATTAATTATGAGAGCTTCATTAAGATTACTCAGGCTTTTGCCACAAACGATCTCGATAAAATGTTTTTAAACTCTGTTTTTTTGGATCTTAATTTCGAAAACAACCACATCAGTTTAAGTGGTTTTTCATTTGCCGACAGTAGCAATACCTTGCAAATGATCAAAGGTATTACCGGTGCTCCATTAGATATGTCAGAGGTTATTAGTAATAGTACTTTGATCCTTCAGCATTTTAGTTTTCAAGATCCCTATTTATGGAGAGGTCAACAAAAAAATATAGATCAACCTGTTAAAAAAACACCCTACTCGGAACTATTCGTAATTCCGCGCAATGTTCTAAAATTTTTAGATAAAGAAATTGGTCTTGCCATTCAACTCAGGAATGGACAAAAAATTCCCATCCTCATAATCGAATGTAAAAATAGTGAAGGTCTGATTCACTATTTAGATACATTAGCCAAACAAATGTCTAACCAACGATCAGAGCAGTTTTTTGTTGAGCGATATAATCAACACATCATCCAAAAACTTTCTATAAAAAATCTCCCAAATTTATTATTTGGCAACATAGCAAAAGATCTCCCTGAAGGCTATTATAGTTCATTTGAAAACTATGTAATTATAAGTCCAAATCTTCCTGTCCTAAAAGAATTTTTATCTGATATTTTAAATGAAAACACATGGGGGAAAACGTTGGATAAGAAAAAATTTCTGGGAAAAATCAACAAGTCTTCTCCTCATTCTATTATTGTAGATGGTGCTGAATCGTGGGATCATTTATTTGAATTAATGCAGCCGCAGTGGCAAAATGATTTTACGGTATCTGAAATGATTTTCAAAAGTTTTGGACATCTTTCCATACAATTTTCAAGTATTGATGATAAATATTTTACCAGTATTTTCATTGAAAAAAATAGCGCATCTTCCGAAAGAAACAGCCCATTAATAAAAACAAATGCACTTGAATTTGATGCCCAATTAATTTCAAAGCCCTATATAGTAACTGACCATAGAAATGAAAATAATGAAGTAATTGTTCAAGACAACAAGAAAAAGATTTACCTTATTGGTGCAGATTTTGAAATAAGCTGGCAGCGCGCCCTTTTCTTGCCAATATTAGGCACAATACATCAAATAGATTTTTATAAAAACAATAAGCTGCAATATGCATTTATAACCAATGATTCCCTTTACGTGATTGATAGAAACGGTCAAAATGTTGCCGACTTTCCGAAATACTTAGCACCTCATCTTAAAAGTTTAGAAATTGTGGATTATGATCAAAGAAAAAACTACCGCTTTTCAATTACCACAGAACAAGGCGATGCCTACATTACAGATAAATTCGGTAATCTTCTTGAGGGATGGAGTCCATATTCTTTTGAAAAAGACATTATAGGATCTATGCGCCATTTCAGGATTGGAGGCACCGATGTCTATGCTGTTGTATTAAGCAATGGAGAAATTATTTTACTGAGCAGACGGGCCAGAATTTATAATGGATTCCCCCTAAAATTAAATCTCAACATAGATAGTGATTACCACCTAGAAATTGGAAGTAATTTCAAATCATCTCGCTGGACCCTGCTTAGTGAAAATGGTACCCTATTTCAAATAAATCTTAAAGGCGAAATTCTTCACAAAAAACAATTATACAAGCCTGCAGCTGATACTCAATTTAGCCTTATTAATGACTCGGAAAACAAAAAATATGTGATCGGAAAAAAGACTAAAAATAAGATCACTTTAGTCAATAATCAGGATGAAATCTACTTCGAAAAAAATCTACTTCCTGATGAAAAAGTATTTGTTCAATTATTTACCAACGACAATCAAGATGACTATATCGTTTTCAACCATATCGACGACGGGCACATACGCCTATTTGATCTGAAGGGGAATTTACTCTCCAATTCTACACTCCCAAGTACACGGCCCATAGAAATAGATAACCTAGGAAAATCTGCCCCACAAAATATATATATGATCAATGGGAATATACTCCATACTTACACAAAACCCAACTAATCTCATGAATCATGAAAGATTCTACCAAGTTTAGGCATTGCCCAATAGAATGGCCTAAACCTCTCAATGATATGTAACCTTTAATTTGAATTAGAAACCAGCAAGCCCGCTCGCCTCAATAGAGCGTCTACAGTAGGCTCAGCTCCTCTGAATTTCTTATATAGCTCCATTGGTTGTTGTGTTCCTCCTTGAGTCAAAATACAGTCTTTAAAAGCTTGAGCGGTCTTCAAGTCAAAAATACCTTCTTCCTTAAAACGTTCGAAAGCATCTGCATCTAAGACCTCTGCCCATTTGTAACTATAATAGCCTGAAGAATATCCACCAGCAAAAATATGAGCAAACTGAACGCTCATGTTAGTATTTGGAATATCAGGGAAAAGATTAGTTGGTGCTAAAATATCTTTTTCTAATCTTTCAATAGAATCCATTTTCTGAGTAGCAGCATAGCTCTGATTATGTAGCGATATATCTAAAATCGCAAAGGTCAACTGCCTCATAGTTGCGTAGGCCTCATGGAAGGTTGCGGCAGACTTAATCCGATCCATATACTCCGACGGAATGACCTCTTCGGTTTCATGATGATGAGCAAAAAGACGCAAACATTCTGGTTCATAGCACCAATTCTCAAATATTTGAGAAGGAAGTTCCACAAAATCCCATGGCACATTGGTCCCTGATAAACTCTCATATCTAGTATCTGCGAGCATTCCATGCAAGGCATGCCCAAACTCATGAAATAAGGTTTTAAC
>NZHT01000061.1 GCA_002691385.1 Flammeovirgaceae bacterium
GGTCATAAGAAATATTGGAAGACCAACCGATTTAGGAAACACTGATTATTGGATTCAAGCAACCAATGCAGCTACAAGTTGTCAATCAACTGTTCAACAGGTGACCATTGGTCATGTACCGACTCCACCAGTTATTTCATTAAATGACAGTAGTTCCAATACAAGTTGCGATCCAGAAAATTGGACAGGTTCTATCACAGTTGATGTAACCCTAGATGGAATAGATGAAAATGAAGATGATTATACTTTCTTTTGGGATGTAGATCTTAACAATAATCTTGATGGTGATCCTGATTATACCAATCTGGGAGACTATACTGAAGATGGTGAGAAGCATAGATATTATCTCTACAAAGGGGGTAAAGAGACTTGGCCTAATGCAAGAGATCGTGCTGAGACGCAGAACGGATATATGTTTATCCCAAATTCTTGGGCTGAAGAAGTCTGGGTAGCTGATAAAGTACGGACAAATAGTGGTGGTACCGCCTGGGTAGGACTAAATGATATAGTCATAGATGGAGAATGGGAAGATGTACTCGGCAACCCACTGGGAATCGGCGGAGGTAGCGGGTTTGTTCCCGATCCAAGTATTGACCTTTCAAAATGGCCTCGAAACAATAGGCTGGCTTGGAATAGCAGCAACGAACCAAATAATGTAGGTAATGAGGATTATGCCCATTTTTGGGGAAGTAATCGAAGATATTGGAATGACATCTATGATAATCGAACAGAATATTTGGTTTTGGAAATACCTATCCCCACGGGTACCACGAATAAACTAGATAGCATACCAGCTGGAAGGTATACGGTTACAACGAAAGGTCCTAATGGCTGTGAGAGTGCTCCTTTTTCTTTGGAAATACATGATGATCTACCTGTAATTGATGTAGGATTTAGGTATAAATTAGATCAAACTATTTGTGATGCAACAAAAAATGGAATTTATTCTGATCTAAATGGTGGTATCACAATTTTCCCTACCATTGACGGTGTCGGTGTTACTAATTGGGCTTTACCAGCCAATGGAGGAAGAATTTCCATGTCGTCAACTGTCGCTGGTAAAGAAGGACGATATGCTATAGATGATGATACCGATGGAGCATATGATATAGATTCAGTAGATATCGCAGAAACGAGGGGTACTACGGACTATGATTACATAGATATCATATTATCAGGACCAAAATCTATCTCCGATATAGTGATATGGAATGTAGAGGATATGCACAGTCGGAGATTGGAAAATGTGCAAGTAATGATATCTACAAACCCATTTCCTGCCGGAACTACATTAGCCGATTTTGATGCAGCCAAAGCCAATAGCCTAACCATTGGTGGACGGGCCGGTGGGCTGAATCTTGGTAATCTTGGACCAGTAGTAAGTACAAATGTTTCCAACCCTGAGCAAGCTTTAGGGATTTCAAGATCTAACTACCGCAATGCGCAAATAGAGATTAATCAAACAGCTCAGTACATTAGAATTCAAAAATCGGGAACAAATCCTGGTGGAAATAAATTAAGTATCGCTGAAATTCAAGTTTACGACACTGAAAGAAATTTTGAGTTTGAAGTTCAAAGAGATGCCGGAGATGTTATAGATGCAAGAGGAATGTCAGCAGGTTATACAAAAGTCAGATATAAAACAAGAGGACCTATTACTACTGTAACAGGTTTGCCGGCTGGGAATTATAGAGTGAACTTGACAGATGCTGGTGTTTCCCTTTGTAGCAATCTCTATCCTGAGGTAGGTTCTTTTCAAATTCAGTCAAACAATAATGATAAACCCGTCATCGATGCAGTGGCGCTGCAAGCAGCCCATACCCCTAATACGGCATGTGCAAGCCCGAACGGAGAGGCAGATGTAACTGAGTTTGTGAGAGGTGGATATGGAAGCTTTGACTATTCTTGGACTTATGCTGGAATCGAAGTAGGCACAGAAGCTTTATTAAGCGGTGCAGAAGCTGGTAACTATGGCCTCACCGTAACAGATAGACTATCAGGATGCACAGTAAGTACAAGTATAACAATTAATGATAATACCGCTACAATTGCGGCTGTGGAGAGTAATTTACAACACAATTCAGTTTGTGATCCAAATGAAAATGATCCAGCAGCACCAGATGCCAACGGTTCGGTTACCTTCAACCCTACAACAAATGGCAGTAGTTCTGGTGATTATACTTTTGAACTTACCTCGGCAGCAGGAGCTGTTACTACTACAAATGCAATAGGTTTAGATGGTATAAATGACTATATGAGTACCAATCTTCAACTTAGCAATATGGCAAACTTTACTATGGAGGGTTGGGTATATCCTTATGTAGGTGGTTCTAGAAAAGGTTTTTTTGGCAATAATAATACTATTGAATTTGGATTTAATGGAAGCACAACAATAGCCGCTTGGACTCAAAAAAAGGGAACTATCTCATGGAATTTTAATAATGCTACCTTTCCCTTGAGTGAGTGGCATCATTTAGCACTAGTTGGAACTCCAACTTCAACCAGGATGTATGTTGATGGAGTTGAAAGAGCAGCTAAAACTTTTGGAAATATAGGAAACTATGGAAACGCGGGTTCAAGTTTTAATTTCAATGTAGGGGGAGCAGTATGGGATGCAGGTGGTAATCATGTCAAACAAAAATTTGATGACGTGCGAGTTTGGGATGTCGCCAAAACTCAAGTGGAGTTGCAAGCTGCTATGAATTCAGAGCTAGTCGGAAACGAAGCTGGATTAATTGGATATTGGAAATTTGATGAAGGAGCTGCGGGAGGTAATAACACCGCTTTACCTTCAAGCATTGCAGATAGTTCACCAAATGACAATACAGGTACTTTAGTCAACTCTGCAAAGAGTGGCTCTAGTAGTAATTGGTTAGAAGGAAAAATACAGAAGGCCGTCGATTCAAATATTCCTGCGACAGGAGGCGATGGACAATATAGCGATGTACGTTACACTGGTTCAGGTGCTTTTACCACAGTAACTGGACTTCCTGAGGGAGACTATGTGATGACAGTCACTGATGCCGTTACCGGATGTACCGATGAATATAATTTTACTATCCTCCTTCAAGAAAATGAAAATTTTACTCAATTTGACTTAATAACATCTATTACAACTACTCCAGACACTCAGTGTAATGATGATAATGGTAGCATTTCTTTGAATTTTGATGCCCTTAATGTGGCCCCAGTACTTGGATCTGGTAGTTACACGGTTAAATATTATGAAGGTAATACAGCAACCGCTCCTGCTGCTGGAGACACAAGTATGTCAGCAAATGGTGTTGCCTTCTCGAATCTCAAAGGAAACGGAGATGGAGCAAGCGATGGCGTATATACAGTAATTGTATTTGATAATGAGACAGGCTGTTCTACCATGCAGAGAACACTTACCATTGAATTTGAACCAGATGGACCAAACTTCACTCCGGTGGCTAAGGGTGATGCCTCAAGTCCTACCCGTGATAATTCAGTTTGTGATATTACACTGACCGGTGGAACCTATAACGGTCAAATTACCATTAATCCGGATATAATTGGTACCGAGGCGAATTATACCTATGCATGGTTTGATGGTGCCGGTACCTCTACTCCTACCTCCTACACGGCCACCAATAATGTATTATCTAATGCTCCCGCTGGAACCTATACTTTACAAATAACAAGTATTGCAAATAATTGTGATACCACCATCAATTTTACTATTGATAACGATTTTAGTGCTATGACCCTTACCGAGACAATAACAGATATGAGCGTTTGTGAGGGAAATGTTCTATATCCCAATGGAGGTATAGATGTTGTCGTTGGTGGAGGATCTGGAAATTACACGTATCAGTGGTTCTACGGATCTGGTGCTGATAATGCAAAAAGTCTTAATGATGCTGCTACCATATTTGCTCAAAAAGGAACCGCTGGTTTTTCACCTCAAAACGTATCTGGAGCCACGACGGCAAATATCTCATTCATTAACGGAAATGGTAATCCTGGAACTATGCAATACACCTTACGAGTCCTAGATACGGATCGAGGTTGTTATGAAACGGCGACATACGCAGTTGGTGTAGAAGACCCAGGTCTTAGTGTTACCGCTGAGGTACTTAAGGATAACTTTTCTTGTGATGCGTTAAATCCTACTGGGAGTGTAGGTATTAGTTCAAGTACTGGTGCCGTAACTCCTCAATTTGAATGGTATTTAGGTGTGGGTACTGGTGGGGCCCAAGTAGGAGCTACGGCTACAGTTGAAAATCTAGCTGATGGTATATATACGGTGAAATATATCGATGGAACTACAAGTTGCTTTGTCACCGACCAGGTTACCATCGGAGATTATACTCCAACTGTATCTGCAAGCAGTACTGGCAATACTCCACAAACCCAATGTAATCCGGCAGATGGTACCGCCACGGTAGTCCCAGCAATTAGTTTTGTAAATAACGTCAATAGTGCTGTAGAGAATCCTGATAATTGGACCACTGGAAATTATACATATCAGTGGTATTTAGGCCTAGATTTATCTACCCCTTTGACCAATGGCGTAGATCCTGGTAATGGTAGTGCACCCGCAAATGTGACTTTGGCTACGGTTACTGGACTGGCAGCAGATAATTATACTGTAGAAATTACTGAGACACAAAGTGGATGTTCTCAGCAGGTGCTAGTTACTGTTGCTGATGGTATTTCAGCTGGAGCCCCTGATCTAGCATTTCAAGTGCAAGATTTACCTGCATCCTGCCTAGCTATAGGAGAATTTTCAGCTAGATTGGCATCTAACCCTACCGGTAATACTTTTGCTTTCGAATATTATGAAGGTGCCCAAGATCATACTTTAGATGCAGTGGGAACAGGACTAACCACGGGAGATCAATTGGTGGGAAATCCAGGTCAAGCTATCATCGTAGTAGCCAACAATACTGCAGCTATAGCAGGACCATGGTCTGATAACTCTATTGCCGATGTAATTTCTAAAGCATATACTATTGTTGTCACAGATCAAACTACTGGATGTAGATATCAAGAATATTATAGCTTAGGCTATGCTGGTCAGCAAACCACTACGACTTTGACGGTGGAAAATGTGGACGAATGTCCGGATAATGGTGTGGCAAGAGTAGGATTAGCAGATTATGTGGACAGCACCAGTGCCGCCACAATTGCTGCCACAGCTGGCTTTGTTGATAATCAATTTGATGACATTGGCGAGTACATCCTTTACCTTTACTCAGGTACTGGTTTACCGCCAGATCAAGAGGCACCCTATGATATAGGTAATCTTACATTTCCATTTTTATATGATGGTGCAACTGGAATCATTACTGATGGTAATGGAGATGTACTTACAGGTAATCAAGCAGGTCCTGGAGTAGGACTCAATGCTGGGGAGTCTGCTGAGTTTCGTGGGTTGCTCGCTGGAGATTACATAGCTATTGCAAGAGAAAAATTGAACGTTTCTTGGCAGGTAGGAAATACTGATAGATGTTGGTCTGCAGTATCTTTTGATAAAGAGTTAGTGGACCTCGCTTTTGCACCAATATTAAATGCTGCACCTGTAATTACCTCGAATACCAATTGTGATGTCAGTCTAGCAGACGGTGGAAACGGCCAATTATCGATAACTGTTAAGGAAAATCCAGGTGAAAACATCAATGATGAAGGTGATCGTCAACCTCCAGGTTACATCTTTACATGGAAAAACGCAAGTAATGTTACGGTGAAATCCGAAACGAAAGAAACTGAAATAGCTACTTCTACTACTGATGCTAATTTAGTAGCAGGCACTTACACAGTAACTATTGAGAGGGCATTTCGGAACTTCAACATGACCTATACAAGTGTTTCTGGCACCTTCTTGGCTGGTGAGAAGATAAATATTACTGCTGGTGGAACTGGAAATGGCTATATCCAAACGATTATTAGCCCTACAAATTTTCTTTTCTACCCTACTTCAGGTATATTCAATGGAGCATTAACCTTTGAGGGTGTCACATCAGGCGCAGTAGGAACAAAACTTGCTGGTGTTCCTGCAAATGGGCCCTTTGAAGGAAATGGTTGCGAACTTGTTGAAACAATTATTCTAGATGATGATCCAGAACTGCATGTAGTAAATCAAGTAACAACTGTAGACTATAACAATTGTGATGCACTTCCCGCAAGTACTATTACGATCAGTGATGGTGATATTTTGGCTGATGGTGTCGGGCAAAATGCTGCAGATTATACTTATCAGTGGTTTAAAGCTGGAACTGCGGCAGCTAACAAGATAGCTGGTCAAACCGGTGCTAGTATTGATCTTTCAGCACTGGCTACGGCAGATCCTACCTTCATTATTGCAGATAGATATTATGTGATAGCTACCAATATTTCCAATGGATGTATTACCCCGAGTTTTGAAGTTGACGTAATTGATAACACTTCAGCACCAGTAGTAAGCATAACTAGTTCCACACCAGATACATCATGTAAAATAGGTAATCAAGGAGATGGATCGGTCAACTTCGCTGTATCTACTCCTCAATTAAATAGTGATTACACCTACCAATGGTATCCTGGAGTAGATACTTCAGGTATAGCACTTACCGATGGAGGAACAATATCTGGATCCTCAGGTACGCTCAACGGTGCAACCAATGGAGACTATGCTGCCACCATTTCGGGATTAAACACTGGATCTTACACCATAATTGTTATCGATGCCACAGACCCAAATCATACATGCTCTACGATCACAACTGTTTACATTAATGAAGATATCACTAGGCCGACCCTTGTTGCCAGTAACATAACACTACAAGACAATCAAAATTGTTCCACTCCCAATGGTTATTTTGAAATCACATCAGTAAGCGAAAGAGGCGCTCCTAATCGAGTTTTATCAGCCTATAGCTATGCCTGGTTTCAAAGCGATGGTATCACCGCCATTAATGGTGTTTTATCAGATGTGGGAGCAGGGACAGACAATCGTGTTGATGGACTTATTGGTGGAACTTATTATGTTGAAATTACAAATACTGCCACAGAATGTAAAGATGCTTTTGAATTCATAATTGAGGACAAAAGTGTCAATCCTCTTGTAAATTTAGTCTCCAGCACTGACGATACTTATTGTAGTAATGCAGGATTCATCGGTGATGGTAGCATCACAGTTGCTATTACCGACGAAGGACGTGCCGCTGTCTTGAATGATTTTTCTGTAGAATGGTACCGAGGCAGGCTCAATGCAAGAACTGCAAACGCTACTGATTCAATTGAATTTTTATATGATGATGCCGGCACAGTTCCAGCTACTGGGGTTGCATTTGGAGTTCCGTATGACTTTTCGTCCACGCGCGGTGATGCAGCCATAGGTGCTAATATATTAACCCTCACAGGGCTTTCAGAGGGTGATTATACGATTTTTATTAGCAAAAATAACGGAGCAAGCGATGCCACAGGAGATAATTATGAATGTGAAACAATTGTTACCTACACAGTGGATAAGAATTCACCATTCTTAAGTGTCAAACATCCAGCAACCCCTGGTGATCTTACTAGTTATACTCTTGTAGATAATTTAAATTGTAATCCCTTAACAGGATCTCTAACAGTATTTGAAGTTCTTGTTGATGGAGCTAATGTAAATCTAAATAATGCTAGTCCTTATACAATCAATTGGTTAGAAACTGGAACTGGTACCATTGCTACCTCTGATGCCGGGGTATCTATTGCAAATGATCAATTGACAGCTTTAGATTCTGGGACCTATACTTTCAATATAGAAAACAATAATACTAAATGTATCACAGATACGATTTCTGTTTTTGTCGATTCAGAAGTAATCCTACCTTTCTTATCAGTAGAGGTAATCAAGGAAGACATCGTCTGTGATGATATCAACTTCAATTCTACTGGAGAAGCAAATGCAAGTGTTATCCGAAATGCAGCCATCTTAGCTGCAGCCAATTTTTCATTTACCTGGTATACTGATGAGGCCGGTACAACTCTTCTAACTGAACCCGCTGGAAAAACCTATTTTTATGATTCATTGGGTAATGTGGTAAATAATGGAGATCCTGGAGCCACTGTAATAAAAAATGTACCAGAAGGTACTTACTATGTAAGAGCCACAGATATTGTTACACCTAACTTTGGCTGTATTAGCACCCCAATGCAATCGGTCATCATACAACAGTTTGAGAGCACTCTATTCTTTGGAAGTACTCCTAATACAGATTTCATTATTCAGAATTCCAATAATTGTAGCCCTGCCAACGGATCTTTTGAGTTACTAAGAATCAGTGAAACACGTCCTCTGGGTGAAGCAGATTTTGTGAGTACTACCATGACTGATTATAGATTTGACTGGTACGAAAGTGTTTTCGACGAAAATGATACTTTAGGGGCAAATTTATTACCATTGGGGACATTTACTACCACTGCTAGATTTCCATCTGGAGCCACGGCAACTTCAGGCACCAATGGTGGAAATAAGGTCGTCAATTTACCCGAAGGTAAGTATTATATAAAAGCTACCAATACTTCCACCACAGGATGTGGTCAATCCGATACAACGGTGATGGAGTTTACAATAACACAAGCAACCATTGATCCTATCGTTGAGTTTGATACTACCACAAATACCAATGATTGCTTGCGACCTTGGAATGACGGAGATGGTACAGCTTCCATTATTCTTCCTGAAGATGAAAGTAGATACTCTATAAATTGGTTTCGAGGAGATACTGTTGGTGTAATTTACGATTCTACTTGGCTTTTTGGTTCTGATGTCGCTGCAGTGAATTGGAGATATGACAGAGATATCTATGAATATGATTCAACGATAAGAAATACCAGACTTAAAGATTTGACCGCAATTTCAGATACAATAAGTGATTTGGGAGATACTATAATAGGAACGGCAGCTCCTAATGCTGGTTCTTATACCTCTTTAGTTGGTCTATCAGAAGGATTTTACACAGTATTAGTTACCGATAAAGTCACTCCCGGAGTTGGTTGCTACAACACTTTAACGCTCCAAATTCTAAATAGTGAAATAATCCCTTTTATCAATGTCCCTGAAGCACAGATAACTAATAATATGAGATGCGACGAGCAAGGAACCGGAGCTATTTTGATTAATAGTGTGGACATTACACTCACTACAGGCAGCGACAATGTAGACGACTTTAATTGGCTCTTAACTTATGATGATGATGATACTACCACTATTGGATTAGATACCATCCCAATTGTAACTACTGGAGTGGGAGCAGCTTCTCAAATTGAAATAGACAGTCTTATGGCAGGAAGCTACATCTTTGTGGCATCATCTAAAATAACATTTTGTGAATCTGAATATACAATTGATATCCTGGGACGTGGTGTAGCCCCAGTGATCGATGATTATACCGTTTTCCCTGATTCAGATTGTGCCGGTATCTTACGTTTAGGAACCATTGAAATTTTAAGCATTGACAGTATTGCACCTATTACGCCCAATTATAACTTTCAGTGGTATGTGGGCGATGATACATTGGGCACAACAGTAGACATAACCTATGGTGTTGATGGTACAACAAGCGTACTCTCTGGTGTAGCAGCAGGTAATTATACGGTTAAAGTAGTAAATACCGATAATGGCAATTGTATCTCCATTCATACAATGACAATTGAGAATGAACCTATCTATCCTATCGTTGAGGATATCTTCGTCAACAGTAATAACATATGCCCTCAAGCAGGTTATGCACCAGGGAATGGTTTCTTTGAATTAGGTTCTATCCGCTACGATGGTGTGACTATAACCGATTCAACCACTCTAGCCAATGACTACACTCTGGAATATACGATGACTGATTATGATACCCTAACACCATTAAAAATTGATAGCCTAGCCCCTGGTACATACTCAGTATATGTTAGAAGAAATGATTCAAAATGTAGGTCAGAAGAAGTAACTACTTTCATTATTGAGAACAATCAAGTTGATCCAGTCATTATATTCAGCCAGATTCAAGCAGATTCGACTTGTACTACAGTAGGCACTATACCAAATGGTGCCCTAGTAGCAACCGCAGATGGATCTTCAGGCCCTGGATTTAGTTTCCAATGGTCCTTGTCAGGTAGTGATCTTGGAACCAACGATACTTTATCTGATCTTTATGCAGATACCTACCAGTTGATCGTGACTGATTCGATCACAAAATGTAGTACCACGAGCACATATCCCTTAACTAATGTCCCTTTTGAATTTAATATTACTGATTACAGTATAACCGATCCCGACCTCTGTGATCCTACAAATGGAATTATTGAAATAAGAGAAGTTGATCGTATTAGCAATCGAGTAGGTGCAGCTCCTCTCACCTATCAGTTCTATGAGACAGATCCAAATAGTGGTGGAATTATTGTTCAGGACAGTATAATCAATACCTTTGCTCAAGGTATAGCAAATACTAGCTATTTTTTCCAGGCAAAAAATCTTGATTATGGATGTTCTACCGAGCTAATAGAAATATATCTCAGCGACTCTTCTTTGGTATTCCCTGAAATCAACCTCGCTTTTAATAACAAAGGAGAATTGAATTCTTGGAATCAGTTCTCGTGTGATCCCAATGCACCAACTGGTCGGCTTTCTGTATCCGTTGATAGTGTCAATGAAAATGCAAACTTTACTTATGTTTGGACGAAAAAAGTCTCTACTGGCAGTATTAATATAAGTGAAGTTCTTTCCACAACTTCTTCGGTGGCAGACAGCATTGCTGCAGGTAAATATGAAGTTGAAGTCACTAATATTATCACTCAATGTTCAGATATAGCTACCTATACAATTGGAGACGAAATTCAAAATCCGCTTGTAGTCAGTACCTCGACCTCATCTAATATTAATTGTGTTAACCCTAATGGTCAAATGGGAGCAATAGTCCTAAATATTGGTGATAATCGTGCTTATAAAACGGCTCTTGATGGATATACTTATTACTGGTTTGAAGGCCTCATTACTGAATTTAGCCCTGATGTGAGCTTGGCTAAGTATATTGGTATGACAGTAGATTCTGTAGATGCTGGAATATATACCGTTTATGCAGTAGACAACACTACAGATTGTTTCACCTCCGATCCTACTGCACCTTCATCTATTGTTGAAGTCGAAGATGAAAGTACTTTACCAGATCTTGACGTCAACGTAGTCAATGACTTAACCATTTGTGATCCAGAAATGGCCGATGGATTTGCTGAAATTGCAGATATTGATGATCAAATATTCATGTACACAATAGCTTGGTATAGTGGAATAGATACCACACAAAGTTTACCCTTCCAGTATGGTACTTTTGCTGACTCGTTACTTGCTGGAAATTATTTGGCAATGATAACCAACGACATTACTGGATGTGTGCAGTTTGAAACCTTTACAATACTAGACTTGACCGAGAGGGTTCCTCAACCCAATACCGTTCTTATCTCCGATAGAACACATTGTGAATATCCAAACGGGCATGTTGCAGTAAGCGTATTGGGTGAAACAGAGTTTTATGATTTTACTTGGTACTTGGAAGCGGATCCTAGAATGTTAGCGTTTACCGGAGATGAAATAGACCAACTCGATACAGCTACTTATAGAGTAGTGGCACAAAATTTAATCACCACTTGTTACTCAGAACCTACTCAAATTACAATTAATAATGCTATCTCTGACCCTGCTTTTAGAGTGGAGGTAACTAACTCATTGTGTGATCGAACCGAAGATAAATCAACCAATCAATTCACAGGAGGTGCATCTATCGTATTTGAAGAGTACCACACTATTGATTCAATTTCATGGATCAATAATGAAAATGGAGAAGAAATAAATTTTGGAGATCCAAAAGCCTTCGTGCTCGGTAATGCAGCTCCAGGTGAATATACAGTTTATTTTAAACCTGAAAATGGTTGTTTATATGAGTCTAATTTCACCATAGGTGCCAGTATTACTGTGTATAATGGTCTATCAGTCAATGACGATGGCAACAATGACTTCTTTCTTATTGATTGTATAGATCTTTTTGAGGGTAACAATGTCAAAATCTTCGATATTGAAGGTGCACTAATTTATGAGGCAGATGACTATGATAATCTTAATACACGATTTGAGGGCTACAGAAATATAGGAAATAGCACCGATGAACTACCCGTAGGTTCCTACTATTACATGATCGATATGGGGGATGGAAGTAGAATTACTGATGGATTTTTAGAATTAGTTAGGTAGATTTGTCCCCATTAGCAATGAAAAAAACAATTTTATACCTAAGTACTATGATGTTTTGTTTAGCGACTTTCGCTCAACAAAGATACGCCACTACTACCTATCCTTATAACGGACTACTAATCAATCCAGCATATGCTGGGAGTCTAAACTTGCTATCAGTGATTGCTGTTCACAGAAAACAATGGATCAATGTGGAAGGAGCTCCCACTTATACTGCATTATCCGCTCATTCTTCCTTTGCCTCAAATAGAGTAGGCCTCGGTCTTTTCGCCTCCAAAGCCTCTCAAAGTATTACTGATGATTACAGCCTTTACGGTAGCTACGCTTATAAAATCAATACCTCTATCGGAATATTAGCTATGGGATTACAAGGTGGATTTAATCAAAGAACTTCAGATTATGAAAAGTTAAATCTCCTATCTACAGATCCCTTGATGCAAGGTGCACCCACTCGATTTTCACCTAACTTTGGTACAGGTATTTATCTGGCTAATCCCGTATATTACATTGGAGCTTCAGTACCTTACATCGTGGAAAATATAACTCTTCAAAATTCAGAGCTCACTAATTCTGACAACCTGTCTACCGAAAAACGACATTATTATCTTTCTGGAGGATTCATATATGCCATCAATGATCATCTTAAAATGAGTCCCGGTTTTCTATTAAAGGCACAGGAAGCAATCCCACTATCTTGGAATCTTAATTTTAACTTCATAGTCGATGAAGTCGCCTATATAGGAATAAATTATCGGCATGTTGGGGATTTCGGAATCCTTGGACAGCTCATGCTCAATGAAAATCTTAGAGTGGGTTATGCATACGATATTAATACCTCTGAAGTCAAGATAAATGCATCAGGTTCGCATGAGATTTTTCTCAACTATAGAATAAAACTTAGAAATTACAAGAAGGATCCTCAGTGTCCTGTGTATTTTTAACCTCAGCGTTTAGCAATATCGAAAATTAGGGTATTGATTACTGACAACAATAAGCTAAAGAGGAAGGCCCAACCAAAACTATCAATAATCAATCCTCCTACTAGTCCAGCAGCGATCATAATAATCAAGGTATTAATAAAGAAAAGAAAAAGACCTAGAGTAAATACGGTCAAGGGAACCGTTAAAATAATTAATAATGGCTTGATGGTGTAATTCAGTATCGATAAGAGGAAAGAAAACAAAAGTGCTGACCAAAACCCTTTTACGTAAACACCCTCCAAAAGATAAGCGGATAACATAACTCCAACAGATGACAAAAAAATTCTAGATAAAAAATTCATTTATTCTCTGATGATTCATCTTGAAACCAACCAGCATATTTTTGATAATTGCTCGCAATACGAACCATCATTTCTCTGTTTTCAACAGCTACATTTTTTACCCATTTTGCTGGTACACCCGCATAAATCGTTTGAGAATCAACCACTGTACCAGCCAGTACCACGGCGCCCGCAGCTACCATAGATCCCTCTTTAATAAGAGCGCCATCCATAATAATTGATCCCATACCAATCAAAACATTATTTTCGATAGTACAACCATGAATAATGGCATTATGACCTATCGATACATTGCGACCTATCGTGGTAGACGCAGCTTCATAGGTACCATGTATGGTCACATTATCTTGAATATTTGTATTGTCTCCTATTTTTATAGAATTTACATCTCCTCGAACCACAGCCCCAAACCATACTGTACAGCCATTACCCAAAATTACCTCACCTAGGAGTGCTGCATTATCCGCGAACCAACATTTTTCTCCATAAATAGGTGAAAATCCTCTTACTTTTTTTATTATCGCCATTCAAATATTTAATTATTCTAGCATCACAACTAAGTTAAAATAAAATGCAATACTTCTGGTACTTTACTCTTATAATGACACTATCCATTTCATGCCAAAAAAAACCAATTACTGCCATTCATGAGATTGAATCTACTGAATTAATTACAATAGATAGTATCCAATCCATTTTAACTTGGGTTTTAAATGATAGTAAGCCCATTTGGGATGGAACTATACCTGTTAAGGGTAATCTGCAGTTAAATGAAAATAGTCTGGTTGGATTAAATCTGAAAATATCTTTACAAAAACTTCAAATTCAATCAAAAATTTCTAACCAAGAAAAAAAGGCACTTAAGCAAGAATGGCTAAATGAAACTGGATTTGATATCGACAGTCTTCCCGAAATAAGACTCATAGTCCCATCTGATATTCAAATCCCTAATGTAAGCAGCGACAAATCAATAAAAACCCCTTTGCTTAATTCACTGCCCGCAAAAATTTTGATAGAAAATGAAGCCCATGATATTATTTTGAAATCAAGTTTTCTCAATAGCAATAAACAAGAACTTTCAATTCGTTTTAAATTATATGCTAAAAATTGGGCCTATTCATTGAAAACAGATTACAATTCATCAAATAAATATTTAGACGCAAGAATTTTCATCATTTTATAAATGTAAATATATTTTAAGTACATGACATTATGGCATGATTACAAATTGAATAACTATCTTTGTGTAAAATAAATGATACCTTTTTAATGAATCATTTAATCACAGATATTGATATTGTTGATAACACCCAAATAAAAGAGGATACCAATTGCGAGGTGAAAATCACTGAAGATAGTGGACTGTCAGGTCGACAACTATACATTGAATCTTATGGATGCCAGATGAACTTCTCTGATAGTGAGATTGTTATATCTATACTCCAGAAAGATGGATTCAATACTACCGACGATATTAATCAAGCAGATTTAATATTAATTAATACCTGCTCAATTAGGGATAAAGCAGAACAGACCATAAGAAAAAGACTCGCTACATTTAATCAAATTAAAATAAACAAGCCTGAAATGACCATTGGTGTGTTGGGTTGTATGGCTGAACGTTTAAAATCACAACTACTAGATGAAGAAAAAATAGTAGATCTGGTTGTCGGACCTGATGCCTATAGAGACCTGCCAAATCTCGTGAAAATCGCAGAAGAGGGTCAAAAAGGAGTTAATACTTTTCTATCTCGAGAGGAAACTTATGCCGATATATCACCCGTAAGATTAAATTCAAATGGAGTGACTGCATTCATCTCAATTATGAGGGGTTGTGATAATATGTGCTCTTTCTGTGTTGTTCCCTTCACAAGAGGTCGAGAAAGAAGTAGAGATCCCCACTCTATCGTCTCAGAAGCACAAAACTTATTTGATCAAGGTTATAGAGAAGTAACGCTTCTCGGACAAAATGTTGACTCATACAAATGGTCCGCTGAGGAGAATAATAAGGCTCGACTCAATAAATTAATAGATTCTGAGATCATTAATTTTGCAAATTTATTAGAACGTGTAGCACAAGTTAATCCTGACTTAAGGGTGAGGTTCTCTACCTCTCATCCCAAAGACATTACTAACGAAGTACTAGAAACCATGAAAGCTTATGAAAATATATGCAAGTACATTCACTTGCCAGCACAAAGTGGTAACAGTCGGATTTTAAAATTAATGAACAGAACTTATTCACGTGACTGGTACATCAACAGAGTGGATGCAATCAGAGATATTTTAGGTCAAGAATGCGGTATAAGTTCAGATATGATCACAGGATTTTGCTCTGAAACCGAAGAAGAACATCGAGATACCTTAAGCTTGATGGATTATGTCAAATATGACTTTTCTTATATGTTCTATTATTCAGAGCGCCCAGGTACCCTTGCGGCTAAAAACTATAAGGATGATATCCCATTAAACATTAAGAAAAAAAGACTTCAAGAAATTATTGCAAAGCAAAGCCAAAGCTCCCTTGAACGTAACCAACTGGATGTAGGTAAGGTTTTCAAAGTATTAGTAGAGGGGTTCAGTAAAAGATCACAAAAAGACTTGCAAGGAAGAACTAGTTCCAATAAAGTTGTAATTTTTAAAAATGAAGGATTTAAAAAAGGAACTTATCTAAACGTGAAAATTAATAATTGTACTTCGGCAACCCTATTAGGGACGATCGTACCTTAAATTAAATTAAATGGATTACCGAGAAGAAGCTGAAGTACAAAACATAAAGCAACGATTTGGAATTATAGGTGTTTCGCCTAAAATCAACAATGCCATTCGGACGGCTATTCAAGTAGCTCCAACCGATATGAGTGTACTCATTAGTGGTGAAAGTGGTGTAGGTAAGGAATCATTTTCTAAAATAATCCACAGTCTTTCCCGTCGAAAGCATGGTCAGTTCATTGCCGTAAACTGTGGTGCCATACCGGAAGGAACCATCGACTCAGAACTTTTCGGACATGAAAAAGGAGCCTTCACAGGAGCCGTAGACAACAGAAAGGGCTATTTTGAAAGCACCAATGGGGGAACTATATTTTTAGATGAAATCGGTGAAATGCCTCTGGGTACGCAGGCAAGATTATTAAGAGTGCTTGAAAATGGTGAATTCATCAAAGTAGGATCAAGTAATGTACTCAAGACGGAAGTTCGGGTCATAGCAGCCTCAAATGTCAACCTAGAAGATGCAGTAGCTCAACACAAATTTAGAGAAGATCTTTACTACCGTCTCAATACGGTACCCATTCAGGTTCCTGCATTAAGAGAAAGAGGAAAAGATATTTTGCTCCTTTTCAGAAAATTTGCAGCTGATTTTTCAGAAAAATATCGTAATAAAGAAGCTTTACTAGATCCAGATGCTCAAGAATTGATTGTCAAGTATCCTTTTCCAGGTAACATTAGACAATTGAAAAATTTAGTAGAACAGATGAGCGTACTAGAAATAGATCGCCATATCAGTGCAGATAAACTAGCCGGATATCTACCCAAAGTTAAACCAAATCTTCCAGCATTGATAGGTACAAAAATTTATAATTCAGATGATTTATCAGAGAGAGATATTCTCTATAAAATCATGTTTGAAATGAAGCGAGATGTTTCAGAGATGAAAACACTCATTTTACAAGTGTTGCAAGGTAAGACTAATAGAGAAGAACTTCTTGAAAGACACGAAAGCCTTTTTGAAGATGTCCCTCAATATTCATCTGATCAAAATAACAAATTGCTTGAAGAAACCACACCCAAAATCATTGACACCAAAGAACAAAATATTGAGGCTTATGAAGAAGTAACAGAAGATATCGCACTTGAGTTTGAAAGTGACGATTCTTTGTCTTTAGATAAAAAAGAAAAAGAAATGATCTTACAAGCCTTGAAAAAAAACAAAAATAAGCGAAAATATGCCGCTCAAGATCTTGGAATTTCAGAACGTACGCTTTACCGCAAAATTAAGAATTATGAAATCGATAGTCTTTAATAGCAGTTGCTTAATTTTTCTTTTACTTACAAGTTGTGGTATTTATTCCTTCACAGGGGCTTCGATATCTCCTGATGTTAAAACCATATCAATACAAACATTTTTTAATAATGCTCAATTGGGACCTGCCAACATGAGCATCCTATTCACAGAAGGCCTCAAAGATTATTTTCAACAAAACACCAGTTTAACCATCATAGATAATGAAGGACATTTGCAATTTGATGGCTACATAGATAATTACACCCTGACACCTGTGGGATCAGGATCTTCAGGACGCTCAGATCTAATAGATTATGCACAACTAACACGGATTACCATTGTAGTTTATGCAACCTATACCAACGTCATTGATGATACCTTTAACTATGAAAAAAAATTCTCATTTTTTAAAGATTTTGATCAAGAAGAAGTTGATTTAAGTAGCGTTGAGGAAGAGTTCGTAAAAGAGATTTTTGATCAAATAATTATTGATATGTTCAACGAATCAGTTGCAAATTGGTAATTTTACTTAACTTTAGGCACTTTTAAATTTTTTTTAAACTTGCATAAAACAAAATTTATCGAAATACTCAAAGATCCTACCGCTACCAAATTGGATAACGATTTGAACGAACTGGAATCTTTAATCAAGACTTATCCTTATTTTCAGTCTGGAAGAATCCTACTTGCAAAAGAAAAACATGCTCATAATGCCCTAGACGTAAAAAAATATATTGTCGAAGCTGCCGTTCACACTACTGATAGACGTTTGCTCAAGAAGTATATTGAGCAGGAGATTCAAACAATGAGTGAAGTAAGTACCTCCACATTAGAAAAAGAATCGATCAATGACTCATCTACTGTAGCTACGGATTTAGAAAAAGACAAAAATGCTGATTTGCTGAATGTATCAACAAATGAGGAATCTGATGATTTAATGAATTCATTGGAAGATTCTTCTATCTTAGCACAAGAAATCAGTGAGGAGAAACCTGCCTCTGGAGCGACCTTAGATCAAGAGGGAAGAGAAGTCGCTTCGGAAAAAGACCAAAGTGAAGAAGACAGACTCATAAAAGAAAAGATCGCTAAGTACAGATCAGCATTAGGTAGCTCCATAATAGATACACCTGCAGATCCCATCAAGCCCTTTAAAGAAGATACTTCTTTGCCCTTAGCTGAAATATCAGCTGAAGAGAACCTCTCGAAAAAAGAAGAAAGCGTCATTGGTTTAACCACATCAACCTCACAACCCATAGATCCGGCCACTGATTCAGATGTACAAACATCTCGCATTGATAAGCTTATTTCAGAAGTGAAGCAAGACATGTCAGATTTAAAAGCCTCTAAGCTCAGGTTTCAGGCAATGATGGCTAAATTAGATGGCGACAAAGAAAAAGAAAGTAAAAAAAAAACTTCCGATCAAATAGCACCGCCCAAGTCAAAAAAAATAAGCCCATCCCCCCAAAAAAAAACCAAACAAAAAAAAGTAAGTAGCACTACAACGAAAAAAGCAACTGCTCTACCCAAAGGAAAAAGTAAGAAAGTTGAGGTAAATCAGATCAAAAAATCTCAATCAAAGCAACAAGATCAAAAAATAATCATTGATGAATTCATTGGTAATAATCCAAAAATAAAACCAGTGAAACCAACTGATATAAAAACCCCAACTGAAGATCTTTCTGCAAAAAGCTCTGAATTCAAACCCGAAGCGAGTAGTGAATATTTAGCAAAGATTTATATTGAACAAAATAAAAAAGAGAAAGCAATTGCGATATACGAGAGCCTAAGTTTGAAATTTCCTGAAAAAAAATCTTACTTTGCGGGTCTTATTAAAAAATTAAAAACAAAATAAATGTATACAATTATCATTGGAGTCATTATTTTTTTATCTCTACTGCTTATATTGGTTGTTTTGGCTCAAAATCCAAAGGGTGGAGGCTTGTCAAGTCAATTTGGGGGTGCTGGCGTTTCACAAGTCATGGGTGTAAAGAAAACAGGAGATTTGCTAGAAAAACTCACTTGGGGATTTTCGATTACTATATTGTCATTGACTTTATTGTCCAATCTGTTTATCGAAGAAAATCAAAACTTTGTCGAAAGTCCTAATATAGAAAATGTACAAGGACAAGCACCGTTACCCAATTTGCAAGAATCTATTGACCCTAATGCTTTAGCTCCTGAACTGAATGATCTTAATCTTAATTCAGATTCAGTTAATTAATTTCTTTAAATTTTACTGACAATATGAGCATATATTAATGATCATAGTTTTTTCTCTGACAATATTTCTATTTCTATCTGCAAAAATGTCATACTTTTATGTAAATCGCGTTAATATGAAAAAATTGGCATATTATGTGTAGTGGTATTTTCATCTTGTAAAATTTCTAGATAATTAAACGTTAAATAAAAATGTCAAAAGTAAATTTCATACCAAACGAAGATAGAATCCTCGTTGAAGCAGCTGCCGCTGAAGAAAAAACGGCTTCCGGTATCATTATTCCCGATACTGCAAAGGAAAAACCTCAAGAAGGAACGGTTGTAGCCGTAGGTCAAGGTACGGACGAAAAACCCGTGACATTGAAAGTGGGAGACCGTATATTGTATGGTAAATATTCTGGAACAGAAGTTACCATCGGTGGGATCGAATACTTAATTATGAAAAATTCCGACGTGTTTGGAACAATCTAATCAAAATCATTTTTTAAACAAATTTAAAATACATAATCATGGCAAAAGATATCTTTTTTGATAGCGAAGCTCGAGACAAAATAAAAATAGGCGTTAACAAATTAGCAGACGCTGTAAAAGTAACCTTAGGGCCTAAGGGAAGAAACGTCATTCTTGACAAAAAATTTGGTGCACCCAGCATTACCAAGGATGGTGTCTCCGTAGCAAAGGAAATAGAACTTAGTGATGCAGTAGAAAATATGGGCGCACAGTTGGTTAAAGAAGTAGCATCTAAAACTGCTGACAGTGCAGGTGATGGAACTACTACGGCTACTGTTCTTGCCCAGGCCATATATGGTCATGGTATTAAGAATGTCGCTGCAGGAGCAAATCCTATGGATCTAAGACGAGGTATAGATAAGGCAGTAGCTTCAGTCATCACTGATCTTAAAAAACAATCTAAAACCATAGCTACCAGCGACGAAATTACACAAGTAGCTTCTGTTTCAGCAAATAATGATCCTGCGGTAGGCAAGATGATTTCAGCAGCTATGGACAAAGTAGGAAAAGATGGTGTCATCACTGTCGAGGAAGCCAAGGGTACTGAAACTGAAGTGAAGACAGTAGAAGGTATGCAATTCGATAGAGGCTATCTCTCTCCTTACTTTGTTACAGACACTGAAAAAATGGAGGCCTCTCTTGAAACACCTTACATATTGATCTACGACAAAAAAATCTCAAATATGAAGGAATTGTTACCTGTATTAGAAGCAACTGCTCAAACAGGTAAGCCATTGATGATTATTGCGGAAGATATTGACGGAGAAGCTTTAGCGACATTAGTTGTTAATAAAATTAGAGGTTCATTAAAAGTAGCCGCGGTAAAAGCACCCGGTTTTGGTGATCGAAGAAAAGCAATGTTAGAAGACATCGCAATTCTAACTGGTGGCACTCTTATTTCTGAAGAAAGAGGTTACAAGCTTGAAAATGTGACAATCGACTACTTGGGTAGTGCCGACAAAATGATAATCGATAAGGATAACACAACCATTATAAATGG
Source organism: Flammeovirgaceae bacterium (assembly GCA_002691385.1). Taxonomy (GTDB): domain Bacteria; phylum Bacteroidota; class Bacteroidia; order Cytophagales; family Cyclobacteriaceae; genus UBA4465. The sequence goes on from NZHT01000061.1 coordinate 21,242, forward strand.
TGCTGGCAAAACTAAAGATATCGGAGCCAGAGTCAAACAGATCAAACAACAGATTGAAAATACTACATCTGATTATGATAAGGAAAAGCTCCAAGAACGACTTGCCAAACTCTCTGGTGGAGTTGCCATTTTATACATTGGTGCAGCCACTGAAGTAGAAATGAAAGAAAAGAAAGATTTGGTTGACGATGCACTGCACGCTACAAGAGCGGCTGTTCAAGAAGGAATCGTTGCCGGTGGAGGCGTTGCCTTCATTAGGGCCATTGAAGCTATTAGCAACTTGAATTTGGAAAATGAAGATCAAAATACAGGTGTCGCAATTATTAGAGCTGCTGTTGAAGCTCCATTAAGAACGATCGTAGCTAATGCTGGTGGAGAATCTTCAGTAGTAGTTAACGCGGTAAGAGCCGGTAAAGATGATTATGGTTATAATGCCTCTAAAGATGTCTATGAAAAAATGTTCAAGGCAGGTATTATTGATCCAACTAAGGTTACCAGATTAGCTTTGGAAAATGCAGCATCGATCGCTGGGCTATTATTGACCACAGAAGCTATTGTAGCTGATCAACCCGAAGCCGAAGGTGCGGGTGGTGGAATGCCAGGAGGTGGAATGCCAGGTGGAATGCCAGGAGGTGGAATGCCAGGCATGATGTAATATCTACTTATCATAAAAAAAGCCCTTGTATAAAAAGTAAGGGCTTTTTTTTATCCTTTTTAAAGTTTCTTAAATTTTACCGGATCAATCAAATCAATAGGCAACTTTAAAGTATCCAACATGCGTTTGAATTCAGCTTGCAGATTTGCATAGATTTCAATCGTGGCTCCTTCCCATGCAAAAGTTAACTTTGATGCATGCAGCAACATTGTCGTCATACCAAACTTTTCTTTAAATATCTTATTTTGCTTATTACAGCCATAAGGTCGATCTGCGACAATAGGATGCAGTATGTGAGCCATATGCTTCCTAAGTTGATGCATTCTTCCTGTATGCGGAAGTAAGTGCACTAGTGAATACCTGCTAGTCATATAATGGGCTGAAGGATAATTTAATTCTGTTTTGGCTAAGGTCCAATAATGAGTGATAGCCTCTTGAATTTTACCAGATTCATTTTTTAGGGGATAATCTATAATACCTTTAGGGTCTGTGAAGCCTCTCACAATGGCCAAATACGATTTTTGAACTGATTGTGATTGAAATTGATTTGATATTAGGGTCAGTGCCTTACGTGACTTCCCAAAAAGCAAAACACCTCCAGTCTTACGATCTAATCTGTGAACAGGATATACGGGGTGACCCAATTGATCTCTAAGCAGCTGCAGTGCACATTCTTGAACATCTTTGGCTATAGATGTTCTATGAACCAAAAGGTCATGAGGCTTATTGATTGCAACAAAGTCTAGATGGTCACAAAGGATTTGTAACATAGCTTAAGCAAAAATATTAATTGAATAGAAATTTAACACATTGTCATCATTTGAATCTTCATAGTTATTTAATCATCTCAGAAATCTCCTCTCAAAGGAAATTATTCATCATTATTAAAAAGTTAAGATTCGTTAAGAATCTAATATATTGATTTTGAACTTGTATTTTTACCTTGTGAAGTTATTCCCCACTATTCTTAGCCTACTCGTTGTATGGAATGCCTCGAGTCAAGAACTACAAGGTGTGGTATTGAATGAAAATCAGTCAGCCATGCCCTATGTTTACATCGTTAATCTCACACAACAAGTAAGTTCCTTGTCAGCAGATAATGGTGTTTTCATCATTCAAGCTATTCCAAATGATACGATAAGGATGACCTTCATAGGTTATAAACCCCTTGAAATTATTGTGAATGAAAATATGATTCTTAAACAAATCACCAGTACCATGGCTCCCATTGATATTATCCTAAGCTCTGTTTGGGTTTTTTCTAATTCCGATTATCGCATTCCCAAAAGATATAAAGGCATTCCCATGAAAATTCCAGGTATCGCCGAGCCAAGCACAGAACCTACCCCTCAAGTATCTTTCACTCCCATGGTAAATGACTATTATGCTCCAGGTGTGGTAATTAGTGGTGCACTCAGCTATTTTACGAAGGAAAATATTGAAAAACGGAAAGCTATAGAAGCAAGGATTCAAACTGAAAAATTCATTACTTATGCCAAATTAATAGAACTTGAAGCCATACGTAGCGAACTTAAAAGTAAATTTAATTTATCCGATTCAGAATTAGATCGATTATTAATAGTGATGAATCTCAATCAGCCTCAAATACAAGAATTAAGAGGAAAAAAAAGTATTATGTCGAAAGTAACTGCTTTTTTGAGTTCTAGGACACAAGGCATTGTTAATTTTGAGCACTAAGAATGGATTGAAAGATTTATACAAATCAGAAGTAGAAAATTGTAAAAAGCCCATAATATTGATAAAATATGAAAAATATCATTATAATATGGATAATTATATTTTTAGTCTCAATACAATCCTGTAAAGATGAATGCAGCGACATATTGTGCTTCACCCCTCCTCCACCCTTTGAATTTGAACTGGTAGATAAATTGTCAGGAGAAAATCTATTCACAAACAAGACATTTGACCCCAACGATATTAAAATAATAAATATTGAGAATCAAAGTGAAGTTAAATTTTTATTCATCAAAGAGAATCAATATAATATCATTCAATTAAGTAACATTGGCTGGGAAAATGAAATTGTACATTACATCATTAAAATATCTTCAGAAAGTATTTTTGAACTTTATGTTGATGCTCAAAGATTAAATGGAGATTGTTGTAGCTACACCGAATACAAAGAAATTAGGATAGAAAATGTAGCTTTTGAATTACAAGAAATCAATGGAGTTTATAGAATATTAATATCTTAAAATATTTAACTGCTCAAACATTATTAAGTACTCGTAATTTACTTATTATTAATGTTTTTTTCATTTTAGAACTTTCATAAATTCAGAAACCTGTTTAGCTCATTATTTACATAAAACGATCTTTAATAACAATAAGAAAATAGTTTAAAATAACCGTCTCTTACCATATATTATGACTTTCTTAAAAAACTTAATGTAGGGCTTAAAAGTATAATTAATTGACAATCAAGGAAATAATCATTTATAATTTCTCAAAGAAACATAACAAAAATTAACTATACACTTATCTATTTCAAGATTTGTAAGCTATTCAATGTTGTATTTTTGTTTATAATTGGGATTTTATCTTTCAGAGTAAAAATATCGAACTCACAGCATAAAGCAGTATTTTATGTATATATAACGATTTATTTAGAAAACGCTTATTTTGTAATTATATAGATTTTAATACTTTGAAAAACCTGAAATATTACAATTAATGTCAGCAAAAGCCGAAATAATTTCAATTGGAGATGAGCTCCTTTATGGTCAAACTCTTGATACCAATGCTCATTGGATGAGTATAAAATTAGATGAGTATAATATCAAAGTTTTTCAAAGAACAACTATCGGAGATGATGAAGACCAAATCTTAAATGCCTTAAAATTAGCGGAAGAAAGAGTTGATATTGTATTGATCACAGGGGGTCTTGGCCCCACCAAAGATGATCTAACTAAGCCTGTTTTGGCCAAATATTTTGGGGTAAATATGGTACATCATGAAAAGGTTCTACGCGACATTACCCTACTCTTCGCTAAGGCAAGTAGAGAAGTAACCGCACTCAATGCTCAACAAGCTAACTTACCCGAAAATTGTGAGATAATCACAAATCCTGTTGGTACGGCCCCAGGCATGTGGTTTTATGAAAAAAATACCGTTTTTGTAGCCATGCCTGGAGTACCTTATGAAATGAAAAGCATAATGACCCAAGGCATTCTACCCAAGCTTGATAAAATGTTCACTAAAGGTGTATTACACCATCACATAATCAAAACTATTGGAATCACTGAATCAAGTTTATCTGATTTAATAGAAGACTGGGAATTGAACTTACCGCAACATATAAAATTAGCTTATCTACCAACGAAGGGACAAGTCAAATTGAGACTGACTGGATCAGGCGATGAACTCAATACAGTCAAACAAGAAATTGAAGAACTACAGAAAGAAATTATGCCCAAAATCGATAAATATGTTTATGGATTTGGGGCAGATCAACTAGAAGAGGTCATTGGCCAATTACTGAACAAAAAAAACTTGACTTTAGCCACCGCAGAAAGCTGTACAGGTGGCTACTTAGCCCATATGATTACTAGCGTACCTGGCAGTTCAAGGTATTTTAAGGGAAGCGTGATTGCTTATTCAAATGAAGTCAAAACAGGGCAATTAGGTGTAAGTACCGAAACGATCAAACAACAAGGTGCCGTTAGTGAGAAGGTTGTTAAAGGCATGGCGAAAGGTGTAAGTAGAGAACTCAATACTGATATTGGCATCGCTATCACCGGTATTGCTGGACCAGATGGTGGTACAATAGAAAAACCGGTGGGAACCGTTTGGATTGCTTACTCAGACAAAAATAAGACCTTTGCTAAAAAATTTAATTTTTCACGAGACCGTACCTTCATTATCCATTGGTCGGCCCTCGCAGCCCTGAATATGATCCGACTAAATGTTGGAGTGAAATAGCAAATTCTATATCTTTGTATTCTTTTTAAGCATTTTTCTTAAAATATGGCTTCTATTGAAATGACAATGCCCAAAATGGGTGAAAGTGTAATGGAAGGTACTATTTTATCATGGTTGAAGAAGGTTGGTGATCCCATAGGTGAAGATGAATCTGTTCTCGAAGTTGCCACTGATAAAGTAGATACCGAAATTCCCTCCACCCATTCTGGTATTCTTAAGGAAATACTGGCAGAAGAAGGAGATATCATTCAAGTTGGCAAGCCTATAGCCATCATTGAAATATTAACTGATGATTTGGCCCCCCTCAATAGCCAACCCATTGAAAGATCGGAAGTGGAGGAACAAAAAATTGTGATTGATATTGATCAAGGCATAAATCAAGAAAATAATGACACTCCACTGAGAAACTCTCTCCAACGTCGATTCTATTCTCCGTTGATTCGCAATATCGCAAGACAAGAGCAAATAGATCTCAGCGAACTTGAAAATATAGCTGGATCAGGTAAAGAGGGTAGATTGAGCAAGCAAGATGTGTTAAATTACTTAAGCTCAAGGAAACCACAATCAAATTCCATTGTTGATGAAATACTTGATAGCCCCATAAATGATGCGCCCCTGACACTGTCAGGTCAAGATGAAATTATAGAGATGGATCGGATGCGAAAAATAATTGCTTCACGCATGATTGAATCTAAATCCATTTCTGCCCATGTGACTTCTTTTGTTGAAACAGACATGAGTATCATTGTTTCCTGGAGAAACAAATTCAAAGAAAAATTCAAGGCATCATCAGGTCAATCGTTAACTTTTACCCCTATCATTATTGAGGCAGTAGTAAAAGCTATAAAAGATCATCCTATGATTAATATACAAGTTCAAAAGGATCAAATTATTAAAAAAGGCAATATTAACATAGGTGTAGCCGTAGCACTTCCTTCAGGAAACCTCATCGTACCTGTTATTAAAAATGCGGAACTACTTGATCTTAAATCCCTAGTTATGACAGTAAATGATCTGGCCCATAGAGCAAGAACTAATGCACTGAAACCAGATGAATTAGACGGTGGCACATTTACCATTTCCAACGTAGGTTCATTTGGCAACGTTATGGGCACACCAATTATCATGCAACCTCAGGTTGCCATTATGGCCATAGGTGCCATACAAAAAAAACCTGCTGTTATCGAAACTCCTGAAGGTGATTTTATAGGTATCCGTCATAAAATGTTTTTGTCCCATAGCTATGACCATCGCGTCGTCGATGGCTCTCTGGGTGGCAGTTTTGTTAGAAGTGTCGCCAACTATCTTGAAAAATTTGACGTTAAAAGGTCTATTTAGCTCCTTTTCTAGACAAAAATAGGCTAAAATTAGACTAAATGAGTGCAGAAGCATAAGAAGCTAAGATACTTTTTTAAAACAGGAAAATGTGTGTTTTATACAATAGTTGGACTTCTCTGTTATACATAAAAAGTAAAACCAACCTATCTTTGATTTTTATGTATAAATTGGTTTGGTTTTGTATATTCCTTCTAGCAACGTTCCTTATTAGAGCGCAAGACACGGTAAATATTTACACCAAAGAACTCAGGTTAACCATCGATAATGATGTCTTCACCTCTCTAGAAAGAGATCAGTACTACAGCTCTGGCCTCTACCTTGACTACCGTTGGCTCAGTAAGAAAAGAGTCAACAAAAATAAAATCATAAATTCAATCTCATTTCATCAACAAATTTATACACCAAGAAGGGTGTCTTGGAATGATCCTGAAGACTTTGATCGACCCTATGCAGGCCTCTTGGGATTAACTTTCAATAAAGAATTTTATTTCAAGAAAAATGACTATCTAAAAACAAGTTTTGAACTTGGATTAATGGGGCCCAATACGCTGACCGACAACTTTCAAATTACCTGGCATAACATATTGAATATTCCCATACCTGCTGGTTGGGAATACCAAATCGCCAATAGTCCCTTGATTAATTTTCATGCTTCCTATGCCCAGCAACTGATGGGCAATGAAACATTAGATCTCTATTCCGAATCGGATCTATCCATAGGGACCATATTTAATCAATTTTCTCAAAAGGTATTGGTGAGATTTAGTTTGTTAAAAAATTTAACTGGATCTACCTTATTTGGAGGGAATTTAGGTGACCTATCGTCTATAAAGAGCACTAAAAAAATCATAGAAAGTTATTTTTTTTATGCTCCTGGATTTATTTATAATGCCTACAATGCTACCATTGAAGGCAATTTTATTGGACCTCGAAGCCCACATACTGAAATAGCAAAATCATGGATAATTCAAAATCAAATCGGTTTTGCTTTAAGTTGGACGCGATTTGACCTTCTTACTACTTATTATTTTAAAACCAAAGAAACCCTTGATGCAGAAGCTCACCAATATGTAGGCATTACACTCAATAATCGATTCTAATGAAACAAATAAATTTTATCATTTCGTTTATCCTACTTGCCAATGGATTAATGGCTCAGTCTTATTTTATAGGACTTAATCCACCCTCTATCCAATGGAAATATATAGAAAATGATGTGGCAAAGATTATCTATGCGGAAGGCATATATAGCCAAGCCGCACGAATTGCCGATGTCATTCAAAAACTCAGCGACAGCAGTTACTTTTCTCTAGGTTCGAAAAAAGAGCAAGTAAGCATCATTCTTCAGAATCAATCTATTACTCCCAATGCATTTGTCGGTGTGGGTCCTTTTCGATCAGAATTTTATACCAATCCACCACAAAACAATTTTGGCGGAGCCGTTGAATGGAATGACCTATTAGCCATTCACGAATATCGACATGTGCAGCAATTTCAAAATGCGCGAATTGGAGTCGTAAAGGCGGCCTATTCAGTCTTTGGTGATTATTTTTGGAGTTCACTGGCACACTTAATTATGCCTCCTTGGTTTTTTGAAGGAGATGCAGTTTTCACTGAGACCGCCTTAAGTAATGCAGGGCGAGGCCGAATGCCCTATTTTGAAGGTCAATATCGTGCCCTTTTGCTTACTGGGGCGTCGTTGAATTATGAAAAAAACAGTGCTGGATCCTATAAAAAACTGATTCCCAATATTTATAATATGGGTTATCATCTTACGGCATCTCTGAATCTAGATTACGGTGAAAACATCATGGGGAATCTATTTCAGGAGGCTTTGAAATCAAGTTTTCTTTCCTTTTACCCTTTTAGTAAAAGCTTAAAAAAGCACACGGGCATGCGGACCCCAAAATATTATGAAGCTACCTTTTCAAAACTAAAAAAAGAATGGGAGCAAAAAGCAACTAAAATTGAAATTACAGAAGCCAAAAAGCTAAATAATAAAGTAAAAAAATCTTTTACTAACTACACTCATCCCAACTATATTGATATCCAAACTCTAATAGCAGAAAAGGCTGGTTTCAATGAAATTCCGACATTTTACCGCATCCAAATAGATGGATCAGAAAACCGTATTACGCGTCCTGGGTTTTATTCTCCATCCAATGCCCAACTAAGTATCAATAAATCCTCTCTCATTTGGACCGAAAAAGCCTTCGACCCACGATGGGGAAATGTGGAATACAGTAATATAATTAGATATGATCTCACCCAACAATTAAAAAAGCAGCTAACCCTTAAAGCACGCTATTTTGCTCCGGAAATAAATAATGATGGGGATAAAATTGTTGCTGTACATGCCCCTACTAACCAAGGATATGAGCTTCATATCCTCAATGCTCAAAATGGCCATTTGGATCAAAAAATTGATAATGAAGATCAATATCAATATGCCTTCCCCACATGGATAGATGAAACGAATATCGCCACAGTAGTACGAAAATCAGGGAAAAATGCAATCCAAATCATTCATCTTGGCACAGGAAAAAGTCATCTGATCACACCTTGGTGGAGCGAAAAAATAGCCCATTTAAAATCTTACCAAAATTACATTTACTTTGATGGGATTTTCAATGGCATAGACAATATTTATGCCTGTTCAATTGAGGATCAGGAGGTTCATCAAGTAACTTCTACCCTATTCGGTGCCATCCAACCTGACATTTCTCCAGATGGCAAAATGTTAGCCTACAGTGCATATTCAAATATGGGTTATGACATCCAAACCACTCCGCTGATAAAAGAAAATTGGAAACTTATGGAAATTGTAGAAAATTCATTAATTGATTATTTTAAACCAATGTTCAAAGATAATATTCTTGAAAATGTCTCCAAGCAATCTTATGAAGAGCAATCTTATCCAACTACAGATCGATTTCAACTACACAGCCGATTATTGTCTTATGTACCGCCAAATTTGATATTTAACGTGTATGGAGACAATAAGATGAGTAATTTATCTGGTATAGGTACCTATCAATATAATTTAAATGAAAAGAGTGGTTCGTGGTCTTCGAAGTTACAATGGGCAAAATATTATCCTATTTTTACATTAGAAATGGCTCGAAAATATAGAAACAGCTATGTTCCAGTTTACTTCGAAAATGATGAAAATGATGAAATTACTCCTAATCTGGAAACAAGAAATCAAAACTGGACTGAAAATGATCTAGGCCTTGGCATGAAATTACCATTCAATTTAACAACAGGTAATTTTTATAATTTTGTTGAAATTGATCAATTTTTGCGCCAACATTGGGTAAACTATGATCTAGAAGAAACAGGAAAAGATGAATCTTTTGGGAGCTATGAATTAGATCTTAAAATGCGTTTTACCCTACGGCAAGCTTATCAGCACCTATATCCAAGAATGGGGTTTTTGTTTCAATCAAATTTTCAAAAAAGTATTGGGACAACTTCAAATGCATCGCATAATTTTTTAGTTAATAGTAGGCTATATCTACCCGGAATCTTTAAAAATCACAGCTTCTTCTCCGAAATAGATTATCATTCAGAACCCTTTACCGCACAATATAAGTTTTTAGACAATTTCAGGTACCCTAGAGGTTACGGTAAACTAATTCATGATCAAATCCATCGAATTGGTCTCAATTATGCTTTCCCTATTTGCTATCCTGATTTAGCTATAGGCCCCTTGATTTTTATTAAAAGAGTTAAGGCAAACTTATTTTATGATTACGCAAGAGTAATTTTAAATAATACTGACGTCGATGCTCTTACCCCCCTCACCTCGGTTACATTTAATGGAAGTGTACCCTACGCGGAAGACATTTACAAATCGACGGGCATCGAGCTAACCTTTGATATACGAACCCTTCGATTAATTGATTTTGATATAGGCATGAGATTCTCTTATCCATTAAAGACCACAGAATATAGCCATACTGTTGAGTTTATTTTAAGCTCAATTAGTTTTTAATAAATATTACTATTTTCGGTATATTGAATAATATGGATTAATCGCTAAAACTCTTAATAAAATACTTTGGATTGATAGTCTTAAGATGCATTTGGGACTGACCCATTTTAATCCAAAACCTCATATTTGTGAGTAAAATCAAATGAGGAGGTAATAGAAGCTTTTTCTAAGACCCACCGACTTTACAATTAGAATCAGGGCATAAAAAAGTCCTCTATTTAGGAGGACTTTTAAATTTATTTTTAGAGGTGAATTAATTCATATTAGGAAGCATTGATTCAACGAGTTCAAGAGTTTGAACTTGTTGACCAACAATCATTTCAATAGATTCACGGAAAGCCCTTCGATCATAATTCCAAGAATTTGCCCCAAATTTCTTATTGTACTCTTGCTCCCAAGTAGTGTCAAATTCATTTGATTTTCTACCGTATTGATCAAAGCCAATAAATGTCGTGGTTAAGTTCCAATTTCCTCCAGATATCATGCTCAATATAATTCTTCTGTCCTCAGGTCTCCGCTCTCCATATATACCTCCAATTCTATCAAGCCACCTTCTAAAATCATCCCATCTATCTGGTTTTACAAGATAATCTGTTTGAGTAAGATATTTTGAAGGTCCTTCACCTTCTTTGATATTCATATCTCCCCATTTCATTCTTGTCCATCTCTGAGGCCCTCCAATAGCATCAGCATATTCTGCAACATTCTCTTGCCAATATTTTAATTCTTCAGACCTATCTTTATCATAATCCGCCAAAGATTGCCAAGGCATCATTCTTACATATTGGCCAGTATTGGGTCCAGTCACCACTTTAAATGTGACGATTGTATTGTCTTTAGATGAGTTAAATTTTTTTGTCTTTTTTCCTGCCGCTTTTTCAAATTGTTCTGTCATTCCAGCTTTAGGTTTATAAATCCAAGTATTCCAATATTCCCAATTTTCACGTTGCTGTGAAAAGGCATTAAGACTAAAAAACGTAAGTGCAATTATTAAGAAATTTTTCATTTTAAATTGATTTAGTTGTTTGATATTCAAACTAAATCAAGTTATAAACTAATTACAAATGATTATTTTATTTTTTAACTGGACTTCTTCAAGCCTATGCTGTCAAATATATTATTCTTATTACCTTTATTAATGATAATTATCATTAATACAAATCTCAATTTGATCCATAGCTAACAATAAAAAAGTACAATTTATTCTTTTTGCTGACATATGAATAAATCGAACTCATGTATAACCCAAATGATTTATGGAAAATTTTAAAAAAAAATATTTTAGCCTTTTAATCACATTACTTGTTCCGCTGCTCTCTCTAGCACAGAAAATTGATAACGACATGATTAAAGATATGCAGTTTAGGCATATCGGTCCTATTGGTAATAGGTTGACTTCAGTGACAGGAGTTTCCAATCACCCTATGATATATTATGTGGGTGCAGCTGCAGGAGGCGTATGGAAAACAGTTGATGGCGGATTAAACTGGAAGCCCATATTTGATGATCAAGAAGTTCATTCTATTGGAGCAATAGCAATAGCACCCTCTGATCCTATGACGGTTTATGTGGGTACAGGAGAGAGTTCTATCCGATCTAATATATCCTTGGGTAATGGTGTGTATAAATCTGAAGATGGCGGGGAAACATGGAAACATTTAGGCTTAAAAAAATCAGGTAGAATTAGTAGGATTGTTGTTCATCCAGATAATCCAGATCTCGTTTACGTAGGTGCTTTAGGCCATGCTTATACACCCCAAAAAGAACGAGGATTATATATGAGTGATGATGGAGGGGTTTCTTGGAAACACACTTTGTATATAGATGACAATACTGGAATATCTGACATTGTGATGGACCCCAATAATTCACGAGTATTATTCGCAGGTGCTTGGCAATTAAAGCTTAAAACATGGATTCGGGTAAGTGGAGGTCCCGGTAGCGGTATTTTTAAGTCAACTGATGGTGGTTTGTCATGGAACAAACTCAAAGATAATGGATTACCAAAAAAGGATGTGGGGAAAATTGCACTAGCCATGACGCCGGCCTCTCCGGATAGATTATATGCGCTCATCGAAACAGGAGATGGTGTACCATATCAGGGAGAAGAGACAGAGTCTGGAGAGCTTTGGAGATCTGAAGATAATGGTAAAACTTTTAAACTCATTAACTCCAACCGAGATTTAGGTTCTAGACAAGCTTATTACACCAGAACAACGGCTTCTCCAGATAATACAAATGAGATATATTTTATAAGTCATAGATTCTCATCAAGTATCGATGGAGGAATTTCTTTGGAAAATCGCTCGCAACTTTCCACACCAAATTGGGATCATCATGAAATGTGGATAGATCCAAATAATGGAGATAGGATGGCAGTTGCTGGAGATGGAGGGATTTCCATTTCTCAGAACAGAGGTAAATCATGGCTAAGGACATTTTTACCTATTGCCCAACTTTACCATGTAAACACTGACAATTCAGTGCCCTACAATGTTTTAACCAATAGGCAAGATGGCCCATCGATGAAAGGGCCCAGTAGAAGTAGAACAGGAAATTGGTTTGGACCAGGTATGATCCAATCCGGTATGTGGAGAGAAGTTGGTGGGGGTGAAAGCGGGTTTGCAACAGCAGATCCAAAAAATCCAGATATCGTATGGTCTAGTGCCTCAGGATTTGGACCTTTAGGAGGAATTGTGACCAGATACGATGAAAAAACAAAACAGTACAGACAGCTAGAAGTCTGGCCAGAATTTACGGCAGGGAGTCATGCATCATTGTTAAAATACAGATTTCAATGGACCTTCCCACTTTTGATATCTCCACATGACAATAAAACAGTTTATGTTACTAGTCAATATGTTCACAAAACGACAAATGATGGCCAATCATGGGAGGTAATTAGTCCTGATCTATCCCTAGATGATGAAAAAATGCAAGAATTTTCAGGTGGTCTTACAGGAGATAATATAGCTGTTGAATATGCCAATGTCATTTATGCTTTTGATGAGTCTCCCGTTCAAAAAGGTGTATTTTGGGCAGGAACAAATGACGGTTTGGTTCATATTAGCCAAGACGATGGGAACATATGGAATAATGTAACTAAAAATATTCCTGATCTTCCTAAATATGGCGTGGTTAGGAACATTGAAGCTTCGAAGTGGCATGTCGGTAAAGCTTATCTAACTATAGATTTTCACCAAACAGGGAATTTTGCTCCTTATGTATATAAAACAGAAAATTTTGGAAAATCATGGAAAAAAATCACCCAAGGAATTAAAGAAGGAAATCTAAGCTATACAAGATGCATAAGAGAAGATCCAGTTAAAGAAGGACTCTTATATCTAGGCACGGAAAACACCTTGTATTTTTCATTTGATGATGGCGAGCATTGGCAAAAAATGATGTCTAATTTACCTCATACTCCTATGTATTGGATCGATATTCAAGAACATTTTAATGACTTGGTTGTAGGGACTTATGGTAGAGGCATTTGGATATTAGATGACCTTTCACCTTTTCAGCAGATGAACAAGAGTATTGTTAAACAAAAGATGCACCTATTCGACCTAAAACCCTCTTATAGGTTTCACAACATAACGAGTAGTCTTCAAATGTTCCCTGAGGCGTCAACGGGCACTGACCCTCCCAGTGGTGCCTCGATTAATTATTGGTTGCGAGAAAAGCAAGACGTAGAAATTGTTATTTTAAATACTGAAAATGACACAATAAAAATCATCAAAGACGAAGGAAAAAAAGGATTTAATAGAGTTTGGTGGGATTTTCAAGGTGAAAGTACGAATGAAATTACTTTGAGAACCAAACCTTTGTACGCTGAATGGGCATCTTTAGATAAAAATCGAGAGCGAAAAGTTCCGTTTAATTTGTCAATAATGGCTCCTCCCGGAACTTACAATGTGCATTTAAAAATGGGTGATGAAGTAATGTCTAAAAAACTTCAAGTAATTAAAGATCCTCATTCTGAAGGTACCTTAGAAGATATCAATCTCCAAAATATATTAATGAAAAAAATCTATGTGGATTTAAACTTAACTGCCAATTACATCAATTCAATGGAAATCGCTCGGAGACAATTGCTTGATTTGAAATCAATACTTTCAAATACCAATCAAAAGGAAGCATTAATAGAATTGGTAGATAGTTTAGAATTGGATTTTTTGAATATAGAAAAAAAATTGATACAGCTAAAAACAACAGGAACAGGTCAAGATGATGTGAGATTTGAAAAAATGATAGGGGAAAAATTGGCTTACTTGGGAGAAAATGTGCCAAATGCTGATTTCAGACCAGCAGATTCTTATTACGAAGTATATGAATTACTTAGTGATCGACTAAAGGAGGTTGGTTTGCAATATGAAAAATTGAAGGATAAAAGAGTAAAAGAGGTTCTTGATGTTTTAAGCGAGGCAGGGGTAAACATAATCATCCTAGAATAATTGTTCCAATGCAGGATCAAGAAAGAAAGGACTTCTATTTTATTGATAAATTATTATGCTTTAAACCAGATATTAGTTTAAAATAAAATTTTAGCGTTTAACAAAAAAAAAGCAGATTTATATATAGATTAGATTATTCTAATGAGTTTAAAACTATTTTAAGTAAATATTCTTTAGGACTTTATCTAAAAGAGAATACCAAACAAAAAAGAATTAAAGGCAGGGAACTTAAAGAGCTAAACAGGCCCAAAAACCATCACATTCAATACCATAAAAAGAAGAGCAATCTTTGCAATTCTCCAAAAAATTCATGTAAAAGGAATTGTAATGTGAAACCTGAATGAGTGCAAATAGTCTCAATCTTTAACGGCTAAAATTATGGCACTTTAAAGCTTTTTGAAAAAGGAGTTATTTGATGATATGTTGAAATGAATGGATAAAGATTGGTTTTTAATAAATAGTCAATTCCTCGGTCATTCGTGCTTGAATCCCTTTCATCTCTTGTAATTCTTTAATTTGCTTGAGATAGGGGGCCATTATCTCATTGTTCATTGGATTCGAAATCATTATTTCATCAGTTACCGAACCCAATATTTTTTCAAACGTAGATTTCTGTTCAGGATAGTTAACTATTCGATAGGCCCCTTCGATGTCACTCATAGTAACAGCGAGAGCCACGGCATCATCAAAATTACCAATTATGTCAATCAGGCCATTGTCCAAGGCCTGAATCCCAGACCAAACACGACCACTACCAACCTGATCAATGACTTCAGGAGTCACTCCCCTGCCCTTCGCTGCTTTGGTAATAAATGTTTTATATCCTTTATTGACCCCTTTTTGAATGACACTTCGCTCAAAGTCAGTCAAGTTACGAGTCGCCGTATATAAATCTGAATGATCTCCCGTCTTGACAACATCATGAGTGATTCCAAATTTGTTTTCAAGCAATTTCTCAAAATTGAACCACATACCAAAGATACCTATCGATCCAGTAATCGTATTGGGTTGTGCTATTATGGTGTCACAGGCCATAGCAATATAATAACCTCCTGAGGCAGCTACGTCAGCCATGGAGGCAATAATAGGTTTGATACCTTTGGTCAAGGAGACTTCATGCCAAATAAGATCTGATGCCACCAAGCTTCCTCCTGGAGAATTAATCCTTAACACAATCGCTTTCACCGATTTATTTTCTCGGGCTTTTCTGATTTCTTTAGCCAATTTATAACCTACCA
Source organism: Flammeovirgaceae bacterium (assembly GCA_002691385.1). Classification (GTDB taxonomy): domain Bacteria; phylum Bacteroidota; class Bacteroidia; order Cytophagales; family Cyclobacteriaceae; genus UBA4465. The sequence goes on from NZHT01000061.1 coordinate 36,872, forward strand.
CTTGAGTATCATCTCCCGCCATTACAATAGATCCATTTGCATAAATTACCGCAATTTTATCCTTAGAATATTTACTTTTATATGATTTTTTATAATTCTTATAGGAAATAAAATTGATATCAGATATCTCATCTATTTCTAAATCAGCTGCAATAAAAGATTTTAATTCATTCTTGTATCCCAAAGAATCTACCAATCCTAATTGGTAGGCATCTTCAGGAACTTTAACCAATAATTCTTTTGAATATCTTGAAAGATCTTCCTTTTGAATATCTCGAGATTGGGCGACATCAGTTAAAAAAATATCATAAATGGTGGAAAGTAGTGAGGTATATTGAAGGCGATTCTCGGGACTCATATCCTTTCTTAGATAAGGCTCAACTGCACTTTTAAATGCCCCAACTCTGAATATTTCAGGTTTTATCTCTAATTTTTCAAAAAGGCCCTTGAAAAAAGTAATATTGGCCATCAAACCATTAAATTCTAAAGATCCCTCTGGGTGCATAAAAAAAACGTCTGCCGCTGATGCTAGATAATAATCCCCTTCACTTAAGTATTCTCCATAGGCATAGATCATCTTACCTGAGACTTTAAAATCAATTA
>NZHT01000062.1 GCA_002691385.1 Flammeovirgaceae bacterium
GAATCTTTCAAGCTGGTACTTATCTTTTAAACTACTCGTTTCCACACTTTGAGAAATAAATTTTTCAAAATTTTCAATTTTTGTATTTCCGTTTGTTACGTTTTCAATATAATTGAACTCAATTTGTCCAAGGTTGAGAGGTACTTCTACTGATGTGTCATCCTCTGACTGGATAAAGATGTCTACAGTAAAGAAAATAGAAATTGTTAAAAGACCTAAAAAAGTAAAAGTTTCCAGGCTCTTAAAATTTTCTAGAATAAAAACTATAAATAATGGAACAAAAATTATATTTAATATTAGAAATAACCTAGAGAATCCAGATATTCTTAGAGTGGTTAATATTATTGAGACTATTCCAAAATTAAGAAAAGCAATTAAGCCAAGGGTTAATTTTAATTTGGAATATTTATAAATGAAAATAAAAATTAATGAAATTAATAGTGGAATTAATATGAAAAAATATTCTTGTTTTAAATTATTGACATTTAGAAAATCTTTTAAATCATAACTTATGGACTCAAGTGAAAGATAATCGCTTAAAATTAGGAACTGAAAATTAGTAATGTATACTATTAAAAAAATATTTAATAATGTTGCATTATTTTTTAATTTGTTCACTCAACAACTATACCAATAACTACTAATTATCTTTAATTACTCTTAATGTATAAGTCAATTAATCTGTAGGGATCTTTGTAGTAAGTTCTGGATTCATCTTTAAAGTAATCGTAAGTTTCAATCTTGTTGTATCCAGTAAAAAAATCTGTAACTTCACAGTTCACCTCAGTAAGGAGAAATCTTATTGCAGGAGAGCAGATAACTACATCTGGCTTTCTTGAAATTTGATATGGAAGTTCGTTATTCGATATTCGACCAATCCTTTCTAGCTCACCTACTATTGCAGCTTCTGTATAGTTTGTGGGATGGATAATAAAGCTCTGATTTTGAATATCTAAATAGAATAAAATTAGGTTGTGGTCTAGACTGAAAATTTTGAAAGTATCATCAAAACTATTATCAATTTCAGATGCTAATTCTTTTAAAGGATATCCAGAGTAAATTTTATTAAGATTCGTAAGATTATGAAATGAATTATTAGTAGCTGAAGGTCCTAAGGTTATAAAAAAACCAATTAAAAGAAAACATAAAACCCATGTATATTTTTTTGAGCTAATGTTTGTAGAGATTACAAGTATACAAAGAAAAAAAAGCATAAATATTAAATGATGCTTATATCCAGTTGATCCTAAGTAGAAAAATAAGATGGAAAGCATTAAAGCCAAAATAATAAAAATATTTGTCGAATTGAAACCATCTTTTATTATTTTGAAAATTGTAATGACAACTAAAAACAAAATTATTGAATAGGAAAAGGCACTATATTCAAAAGTTTCTCGTAGGAAGACAACAAATTCACTTATAAAGTTAAAACTTTGTTGGCTGTACTTTAAAGGTATAAAAAATAAGGTTGATATGTATATATCCAATAAATCTCTAGACAAATAAAGATAAAGTATTACTGAATGTACGAAAGCTAGTCCTGCTAGAAAAGGAGGAAAATTTTTTAATTTCAAAAAGTTAAAAAAGAAATAAATAAACAATATAATAAAAATTCCGCTTCCTTGGTTAGTAAGTGTTGAGAAGCCATAAAGAATACCAGCCATAAAAGTGGCGTTTCTTTGGAAGTCACTTTTCAATAAAAGATATAAAGATGCCGAAATAAAAAATATACAAAATATTTCGGAGTACTCATTTGTACCCCACGGAGATGACATTAAAAAAATGAAAAATACAGATCCGATAAGTGGTTTAGATGTAATCTCTTTATTTGAAAGAAAGAATATTATTTTTGCAATTAAATATGTGATTATTAAAAATAAAATATCACAAAAAATTTTAAAAATAATTAAATTCTTCCCACTTAGAAAAATAAGTAATGCATAAAATAAATACAGAATTGGCCCTTTGTCATCCCATTCATTCTCATACGGAAGAGAACCCCTTAGAACATCATTCCCGACAAGAAGGTATGTGTGAATGTCCGCATCTATTGTCTCAAAATTTAGATATTGTCCTTGAAATATTAAAACAAGAATTGTTAATAAGAGGAAAAGAATTCGGAAATAAACTTTTGAATTTTTATTGTTTAATTTATTAAAAGTCCCGGATTCACTGACCCTGTTAATTTTATTAGCTATTCTTTCATCATCAAAAAACAAAATAGTGTATATAAAAAATAAGATGGAAATTGCGGTAAACAAATAAATATTTACCCTGCTTGAAGTAAATAGTAATACTACATATAGAACACTTAACACCATAAGAGTCGAGTATGAGCTTAATATACGATTTTTATTGATAGTTTTTGATAGCATTTCCTTAAAATAGTATACCTTTAATGACTTCTAATTTTCATCTACCTTCATATGTATTGAAAATCTAAATTTAATCTAATTTTCTTTTAGACACTCTTTTATGTAATTTAAGGTTATATTTAATAAAATGAGAAATGAATTTGATGATAACGATTTAGGAGCTCAAGAGTTAATGCCTCAGTTAATTAACTATTGTGACTACACCTACAATCTTATCTTTGATCAAATCAATAATAAAGATATCCTAGATTTTGGATCTGGCTTTGGTGATTTTTGCACATTTCTTAACTCCAAGGGCCTTAGTGCAACTGCTTATGAGCCAAATAATATAGGCTATAAACAATGTATTTCAAAAAAATTAAACACATATTTAGATATTAAAGAAATTCAAACTAAATATTCTGTCGTTACTTCAATATGTGTATTAGAGCATATTGAAGACGATATAAAGGCACTTCATCAGATTAAAAACCTATTAATAGAAGATGGAAAATTAATATTATTTTTACCCGCATCAATGATTGTATGGTCTCAAATGGATGAGGATGTGAGTCATTACAGAAGATATACAAATTTAGAAATAACCAAAAAATTAGAGCAAACCGGTTTTAAGGTTGAATCTATTAATTATGTAGATTTTATCGGATGGATGGTTTTATTAATATTTAAAATGCTTAGAATCAAACCCAAATTCAATAGAAAATTGACTATTTTTTACGATAAGTTAATTTTTAAGCATTTTAAGTATCTTGATGTTTTCTTCCGAAAAATTATTGGCAAGAACATCCTTGTTACAGCCTCAATAATTAAGTAAGTATTAAGTATGAATTTTGAACATAGTAAAGTTAAATAAGTGAGAAAAATCATAATTACTGGTGGTCTTGGTTACATAGGAATGGAATTAAGTAAAATTTATTCTGGCGTGACACAAAAAGACTCAGTGACAGTCATAGATCGTGAATTTTTTTCATCTAGAGTAAGTCAACTTAGAAGATGGGGAATAAATTTTGAACAAATAGATATACTCGACAAAGAGAAATTGCAACCCCTAATAAAAGATGCTGATATAATTTTCCACTTAGCGGGCATAACGAATGTTGGCGCAACTTTGGGAGATAAGAATATTCAGAGAGATAGAGAAGTCAGAAAAGTTGGAATAGAGGGAACTAGAAACGTAATAAAGCTCTCTGAAGATAATACAAAAATAATTTTTCCATCAACACATGTAGTATTTGAAGGACTAGAAAAGACAATAAAAAATATAGATGAAAAATTTGAACCTAAACCGTTATTAGAATACGCTTTAGGAAAAACAACTTCCGAGGAAGATTTAAAGCAATCCAATAAAAATTATGTAATTCTTAGACTTGGCTCCGTCTATGGCAAATCTAACGATTCTATGCGAATAAATATTATGCCTAATCTTTTTTCTAAAATAACATCTCTGAACGGTGAAATCAGACTTTTTGGAGGAGGAAAACAATTAAAAAGCTTAGTGTCAGTTACTGATGTTGCACGCTGTATGCAATTTGTTGGAGATAATAAAGAAATTGAAAAAGAGATTTTCCATTGCACAAATGAAGCTATGACGGTAAAACAGGTAGCTGAAATATGTAAAAAAATTAACAAAAAATTAACTTTAGTAAGTACAAATGATGATATTCCCAATAATGGGTACACGCTTTCAAACACAAAATTAAAAAATAATGGTTTTGCTTTTCTCTATAACCTCGAGGAGGCCGTTGGCGAAATCTATGAGTCATGGAGGCAGAAAAATAATGTAATCGGTAATGAGATCATTGAAATTGGAAAAGATAATTATGAAGACGACAGAGGACTCATTTCTAATTATTATTTTGATGATTTCATAAATATGATTGGATATGTTGACTCGACCAAAAATAGTGTGAGAGGTAATCACTACCACCCAATACAAACTCAAAATTGTTTATTAATAAAAGGCAAATATATAAGCGTTACAAAAGATTTATTAAATGACAGCTCAAAAGTCGAAACAAGACTAGTTAAAGAAGGTGAATTGTCGACCATTCCACCAAATGTTGCCCATACAATGGTTTTTTTAGAAGACTCTATTTTATTGAATCTTGTAAATGGTGAAAGAGAGCACTCTAATTATGGAATTACGCACACTAACAAATATAATTTAGTTGGTGAAGAGCTAGCATCAATTTTAATAGAGAACTATAAAACTAATTGTCGAGTTTGTGATAGCGAAGAATTAATACCGTATCTTTCACTTGGATTATCTCCACTAGCAAATAATTTAACCACTAAAAAAAATAATAATGAAGATGTATATCCATTAGAGCTCAACTTTTGTGATAATTGTTCAAATTCTCAGTTGAATATTGTTGTACCTCCAGAAAAAATGTTTGACGAATATCTTTACCTCTCATCAACAACAGAAGTTTTTCAAAAACACTTTAGTAATCTAGCTTCCAAACTAAAAAAAGACTTAAATCTAAATAAAAATTCTCTCGTAGTTGACATAGGCAGTAACGATGGAATTTTTCTATCACCATTAAATGAACTTGGAATCAACTCTATTGGGGTTGAGCCAGCAAAAAATATAGCTAGAGCTGCTAACTCAAAAGGGTTAAAAACATATTCAGAATACTTTGACAGAAAAACTGTTAATAAAATCATAAAAACCCACGGAAAAGCTGATGTGGTTTCAGCTTTTAATGTATTTGCTCATAATGATAAATTAAAAGAAATTCGAGATAATACTTCCTTGCTTCTAAAGAATAATGGTCAATTTATATTTGAAGTTCAGTATATTTTAAGGACGCTTGAAGACTTAACATTCGATAATATTTACCACGAACATGTAAATTATTGGTGTTTAACATCTTTGCAATACTTTTTCAAAAATTCAGATATGAAGATTTATAAAGTAGAGGAAATTGATACACACGGTGGTTCTATAAGAGTTTATGCTACAAAAAATAAAAGTAAAAAACTGAGTCCGTCAGTTGGTAGGATGCTTAAAAAAGAAAAAGATTTTAAACTAGATAAAGTAGATACTTATCATAAATTTGCATTTAAAGTTGAGAAAATAAAAAAGGATTCATTAGCTAAGATAAATACTTTAATCTCTGAGGGGAAAAGTATTATTGGTTATGGTGCTCCAGCCAAGGCTACTACAATATTAAATTATTTTGGACTTAATGAAACCCATTTTAAATTTACAATAGATGATAATAAATTAAAGCAGGGAAAATTTATTCCAGAAACTCAAATACAAATAAAAGGCTCAGATGATATCGATTCAGATAGATATGATTATGTTCTAGTTCTTGCTTGGAATTTCTTTGAAACTATTGTCACTAAGAACAAAAATAATTTTAGAACTGCAAAATTTATTAAATTAAAATAATCCTTTTTTTAATATCATAAATAAAACTTTGAATACATCACGACCCCGTATCTTTTTTCCTTCATCAAAACTTCTACCAGAGTATGAGACTGGAACTTCATAATATATTGAAGAATTTCCTACAGCATTACTTAAAATCTCGGCTTGTTGCTCCCAACCATTAGATTTCAATAATTCAGGATCAAACAAGTCTTTTTTGTAACATAAGTAACATGAATAAATATCAGTAAACGTTGTGTTATTTAAAACATTAAACATAAATGTAATAAATTTATTACCTATTTTATGATAATAATTATGTACTCTGATGTAATCAGGAGATAAAAATCTACTTCCAATCACAATTTCAGCTTTGTATTCTTTTATTACATTAAAAATTTTTATGTAATCGTCCGGATTGTATTCTAGATCACCATCCTGGAATAAAACATAATCTCCTTCAGAATCCAGAAGGCCTCTTTTTACTGCACCTCCTTTACCTAAGTTTTTTTCAAGATTAATTAATTTAGTATATAAACCTTTATTATCTTCCAATAAATCAAGAGTATTGTCCGTAGAGCAATCATTAATTACTATTATTTCAAGATCGATTTCATCTATTCTTTGATTGTTGACTTTTTTTAATATATCAATAATTGTTGCTTCTTCATTAAAAATAGGGATGATTATTGATATCTGCATAATATGATAATAGTCCGAACCAGAGAAGATTTATTATTCACATTGAATTTATTAAGGAGTAGTAACTTTAAACATTTATAGTCGTTTAAGGCAATAAAAGCTTGATATTTTAATCGAGACTATTTATTGTTATAAATATTTTTTCTACAAGTAAGTTTGCACCCTCAATTGTTAAGTGGTTATCATCTGAATAAAAAATATTTTTTCCAGTAGATGCAGTACATTTACCTGGGTCAAACTGATTACAAAACACCAGGCTACTTTCAATAATTTCCATATTGGTGGTATCTAAGTTATCCAAAAAATCATACCATTTGATAAGTGAGTATTTCCAGTCCAAATAATCAATAGTTATATTCTCTCCCCAGAGAGTATTCTTATACAGATAAGACTCAGCAATTTTTACTGGATAAGTTGGAACTGGTTCAACTACTAATAACTTGTTAGAGCTGTTTGAAACATCTTCAAATCTTTTCTTCATAATATCTATATAATCACAACCCTCACATTGAACTTGGTTACCAATTTCTGTTTCAAGCCACGTATCGAACCTACCGATAGCTACAACAGTTGAATCTTTGGTGAGAGTATTATTTATAAATGAATCAAAGTACTCGTCGGTACAAACATTAATTACACCTGTATCATTTTGCTTTGAAAGGATACATCTCCCAGTCGGATTGTAAACAAAGCTAAGGTCGAAATTACAACTTGAATCTTTAAAATTTCTCATAATGCTTACAGAAAGAGTGTTGAGATGGGAGTCTCCAATAAAAATTAGATGTTTTTTGGTTGAATTAAGCTGACTACATTCATAATTAGAAAATTCAATGATTTCATTTTCTGTTGGATAGAGATTGGTATTAGCTGAATAAAACAATACTTCATCTGGGACAAAGTCATAGCGGTTTTCATAACCATTTGTGTTCAAACTATTAAGCGTAAATATAATAAGTCCACTAACAGCAAATGTAGAAAATTTAATTAAATTGGAAAAGTTATCTTTTATTAAAAAGAATTTTTCAATATATTTCCAATTTAGATATGAAAAAATGACAATGACAAAAATAGCAATAAGATAAAATAAATTTGTAATTTCAAAACCACTTTTTTTCCCATAAATTCTTAAAAAAGAAAATATTGGTTGATGTATTAAATAAAGTGAATAAGAAAGAGTTCCAGCATACACAACTAATTGATTATTATATATTTTATTTAGGCTGTCGTCATTTGAAGCTATTACTAACGACACACCTAGTAAGGCAATTAATTTCGGTTCAATGCTGTTAAGATTCAGCATAGTGTCTCCATAGCTCACTACAGAAAAAATAATTAATGCAAAACCAGAAAAAGTAAAAAACTTTCCAAATTTTTTGAAGCTAATAAAAACAAGTAATGATCCAAGTAAAAATTCCCAAATTCTATATTGAGAGCTATAAAATTTTGTAATATCTTGAGTGAAACTATTCGAGTAAATAGAAAGTAGTGTTACAGAAAGTAGTATTAAAAATAAATATTTCTTAATTCCCCTTAATAAGAGGAAAATAATTAATGGGAAAAGAATATAGAACTGTTCTTCAACAGATAGGCTCCATATATGAATTAATGGATTTAGTTTGGACGGTTCAGCATTGTAAAAATCTAAATTTTGTAAATAGAAATTTGCATAAAAAAATAAAGAGGACAATACTAACTTTGAATAATCTAAAATTGCTTTCGGCGTTAACAGCAAATAGGCAAATCCTGAAGTTACCACTAATGTAGAAAGCATCGCCGGTACTATCCTTCTAAATCTTCTAAGATAAAAACTTTTGAAATTAAAAGTACCACTATTTACCTCTGAAATTATGATATTTGAAATTAAATATCCTGATATAACAAAAAATAAATCAACTCCTAGCCAGCCACCTTTAAATAGTTCAAAATCAGCATGGTAAAAAATTACAATAATTACAGCAAGGCCTCTTATTGCGTGTAAATCTTGTCTGTGGCCTATTCGTTTTATATCAGATGTGTTAAGAAGTAAAATATATCTTTTTATTGAATTCAGCATTTAAAATTATCAATCATAACTACTGACTACTCTAGTTTTTCTATTTTATTATCGTTACTTTTACAAAAAACCCTTGTGGGCGCTACAGGATTTGAACCTGTGACTTCTTCCTTGTAAGGGAAGCGCTCTGCCAGACTGAGCTAAGCGCCCTAAGAAA
>NZHT01000063.1 GCA_002691385.1 Flammeovirgaceae bacterium
AAAAATCCATAGAACGGGTCACATCAGTGACTTTGAGATGAATATATTTGCTCTTATCTTCACTAGAAATTTCGTATGGATTCATGATTTATATTTGAGAAAACAAATAATTATAGTAAATTAAAGTTATCGTATAATTTCTTCATTTTAAAGTCCATTACATGAGTATCTCTGCATCTCGAAGATCTTTTTTTAAGCAAGGCGCTGTGTTGTCAGCCGCTGGGATGATGTTACCAGCTTGTCAAGCTAAATCACCCAAAAAAGTTAATGTGCCGGATCAATTACGAATTCTATTTCAAGGCGATTCGATCACCGATGCAAATAGGGATCGATCCAGTATTAAATCCAATGATTTTCTAAAGGGTATGGGTAATGGCTATGCCCTACTGGCAGCCTCAAATTTGTGGATAGATCATCCTACAACAGATTGGCATTACTACAATCGTGGTGTAAGTGGGGATAAGGTTTTTCAATTGGCAGATCGATGGGAAGCAGATTGTTTTGACATCCAGCCGGATGTATTAAGTGTACACATTGGGGTCAATGATTTTTGGCATACCTTGACTAATGATTATAAGGGGACAGTTGAAACGTATGAAAAAGATTTTTTGAAATTGCTTGAAAAGACCCAATCAAAGTTACCTAAGCTAAAGTTCATTATTGGAGAGCCCTTTGTCGTGTTGGGCGGAACCTCTATTGATACTGAGGAATGGATACCTGCTTTTAGAGATTACCAAAGGGCGGCTGCAGACATCGCGAAGAAAATGGGAGCAACCTTCATTCCTTATCAACAAATTTATGATACCGCAGTTGCGGATCAAGGAGTGGCCTATTGGTGCCCCGATGGTGTTCACCCTTCATTGGCTGGATCTGCCCTGATGGCTAAAGCATGGATGGATGCTTTTCGTGAACTTTACAGTAATTAATTTTTGTTTAAAGCAAATGCCTTTAATGGACCCCTGTTACTAGCTGCTAGCAAAATGTTTGTTTCCTTATTTTGCACATAGGCCAAATCTTTTATATCATGATTTAATAAAAGTCCACTTTGGTTCAGTGTCAATGATTTGAAATTACCCTTGCCATCGCCAATTAAGATTAAACCAATTCCGGCATCCGCACGTGGTGTTTCTACTTCTGCTGAATAAAGATTGCCGGCAATGATAAGATCTTCGTTTCCATCTTCATTAACATCTGTTACTATAATATCATTAATTGGAGCATATTGAGCCTCCAATGGAAGATCTCGTACCTCAAATTTTTTGTTTCCTTGATTGATGAAGATCTTGCTTGAAAAACTTTTGACTTGCAAGTGAAGAGCATTTTCAAGATCTCTCTTGCCGTAAATATCTTCTAAGGATGCGGTTGAGAATGAATTGTAATTATTAAATTTATATTTAATGGCAGGAATTTGTTGAGAAGAGCATTGTCTTCCTCTTACAGGGAACTGTGCACCATTGTTGTAATAGCTTAGAACCAAATCAGGAGATTTATTTTTGTCGAAATCGTTCACGTAAAGATCAAAAGGTTCTTTTTCATTTGCTTGATATTTATAGTTGAGTCCTAAATTGCCACCAATAAGGTCAATGTCTCCATCGTGATCAATGTCTTTTGCCGTCAAATTAAACCACCATCCTTGATCTTCTCCTAGATCGTATGCTGTGGAGTGTTCATAATGGTCTCCTGACCATTCAAAAACATTAATTTTTGACCATTCCCCGACGACAATGAGTTCTTCTTTACCATTGAGATCTAGATCTGCCCAGGCCAAATCTGTTGTCATTGCAATATCTTTAAGATCTGGAATGATTTTTTTGGTAACATCTTGAAAGAGCGGTTCATTTTTTGAGGAGACATTTTCTAGAAATATACTTTGACCTGGGTTAGGATACGATTGAGGTTCTAAACGACCACCGATCACTAAATCAAGATCACCATCGAGGTCATAATCTTTGGCGATTACCCTTGAACCACTAGCATATATTTTGGGTAATGCATTTGGTGCTCTGTTTAATTCCCCTTTTTCATTAATGTAAAGCCGATCTTGATATAAAGGGTCCCCAGAAGGAAGAATGTTGCCACCACTGACAACATATAAATCATTGTCTCCATCTCTATCCACATCAAAAATTACTGCTCCTAGATCTTCATAAATAGCATCTAATTCTATCTGAGAGCTTTTATGGAAGAAAGAGCCGTTACTATTTTGCAAATAGATTTTTGCAGGATAACCAGTACTGCTTCCGACAAAAACATCTTCCATTCCATCATTATTTAAGTCTCCTATGGCCATTCCAGGACTGAATTCACTCATTTTGTGAGGAAGTAATACTTGATATTTAAAATCATTATGCATGTTACCCCAGTGAAAAAATGGAGGGCTAATATTTTTGGTAATATCTTCAAATAACGGTTGGTTTGAAATAGATTGAGGAGGTATTTTTTGGGAGGTATTTATTTTATCAAAAGTCATGGTGCTATTGACAATAAGACTATCAATGAATTGAATGTCACCATTGGACCATTCAATTTTCAGTTTTTTTGGAAAGGATGAACCAAGACCAAAATGTGCTAAGGGCTCTACTGAAGATTGAAAACCTCTACTAGTTGTAATGTATTTTGTTTGAATCCCTTCATTGGTTCTCAAAGTTAATTTACTTGATAGTCCAAATCTATTTTTTGGTCCACCTTTGAGTTTGACTATCAGATAATTTTTTGAAGATGCTTGACTTGTTTTGTTCTCAAAAAGAACAGATTTGGAATCAATGTTATTGATGATTAAATCCATGTCTCCGTCCAGGTCGAAATCTGCATATGCGGCTCCATTGGAAAACCCCTTGTATTTAAGACCCCATTCCTCATTTGTTTGTTTGAATCTAGCGTTACCGATATTTTTAAAAACATAGTTGTCGATTGGTTCTTCAGGAATCTGTGATGCTAATGAATAGGAGCTGTCTTTTCTTACTTGCTTTTCAAGTTTATCTAAGGCATTGAAGTAATCCTTGTTATTGATTTCCCGCCGAGTACCGTTGGTTACATAGAGGTCTTTGTTACCATCATTATCCAAATCAACAAATATAGGACACCAACTCCAATCTGTGGATGATATATTTGAAATCCACGCTGTATTACTAAATACAGGTAAGCCATTGACTATTCCTCTATTCAGTTGAAGGCTGTTATACATGTATTGATAATGAAATCCAGAATTAACTGTGGACCAGAAAACATCAGGATTCATGCTTGCCATATTTGCTTTTTGTCTGCGGTTGTCTTGGGCAGCCATATCAACTTGGAAGAGATCCGTAAGTCCATCGTTATTTATGTCAGCAGCATCGGTACCCATCCCATAAAAGGAGGTTTGCTTGGTCACTTCTTTTATTTTTTCAGTAAAGGTTCCATCTTGGTTATTAAAGTAAAAAAAATCTGGAACACTAAAGTCATTTGAAACATAAATATCATCCCATCCATCGTTATTAAAATCAGCAATAGAGGCACTTACGGCCAATCCAAAATTAAGTATTCCAGCTTCTTCAGAGACATCTTTATACGTACCATCATCTTGTTTTTGATATAGTTTGTCACTTTTATCTGGACTTTTATGGCTCATATACATTTTATAAAGTTCATTGGGTGTCTTAAAACTAGTGCTGGGGTAATTTGCCAAGTACATATCTAAATCCCCATCTTTATCATAATCAAAAAAAGAGGCTTGAATAGACTGTCCTGTATCAGCAATCCCATATTTTTCTGCTGCCTCATAAAAGGTCAGGTCTTTGTTGTTTATAAATAACTGGTTTTTATGATTCCCAAATTTTCCAGAAACACAAACATAAATATCCAACCAGCCGTCATCATTGACATCGACCATGGTTGTGCCTGTATACCAGCGATCATCTCCTGTGATCCCCGCTGAGATAGAAATATCTTCAAATTTTAATTGGCTTTGATTTAAATATAATTTATTCGGCGTCATATTGCCAGTGAAAAAAACATCCGGAAGGTTATCATTATTTATATCTCCTGTGGACACGCCACCACCCATATAGATATAGGCATAGGTAAAATAGTTTAATGTATCATTTTCGGTGAGGGTATTTTCAAAATTTATGTTACTTTCAGCAGAGGGAACCAATTTAAATTTCGGCTCAGGGTTAGGATTACAACCTATAAGAATAAATAAAAATAAAACAAAGGTCAAAGGTTTAGACCTGTCCAGAATGTTTTTATAAGTGCGACAGCTTTGTTTTTTTTTTAAGAAAGACATAAAACGAAGGAGTTTATTATAAAATTGAATATCAAAATTAGCCTTTAACTTAATAATTAAGAGTTGAAGTTAAAAAACAAAAAAAGGAGTCTACTTTTAATAGACTCCTTTTCTTTGTTTTACAAACTATTAGTTTTGAGTTAAAGTTCCATTCGAAATATCAATTTGACGTTGAGGAATAGGATATGTGTCGTTACTTGCATCATACGATGTTGACCCAGTGATATAAGTCAACCCTAAAGTTTTAGAATAGGTCAAGTAAGCATTAATAGCTGTAGTACTTGTACCCCATCTCTTTAAATCAAACCATCTGTGGCCTTCCATGCCTAACTCAAGCTTTCGCTCCATAAGGATAGCTTCTAATGCATTTGCCTGACCTGAAAAAGAAGCATACGGTGAAATAACATAATTAGCCGCATCAGTTGTTCCATCTGCTTCCTTGACAAAACCCGCAGGGTTTGCTGCACGATTTCTTACTTGGTTTACGTAAGCTAAGCCGAGATCGCCTGAACTGGTTCGTGCTTGACACTCAGCAGCAAGCAATAAAATATCAGCATATCTGATCATTCTGATACCATTAGCCGTATATCCAGAAGTCCAGTTACCTACTTCAGTAAATGATGCATTCTCTTGTGACTTTTTATAAACCTGTTTCTTAGGGCTGTAAGGTCCTGCATATGATTGGTCACGAATCCAATCTTGACCTGTGTGATCACCCCAATCTAAATATGGAATTCCTCTGCGACCAACTGACCAATCCAATCGTGGGTCTAAGTTTCCCGTATCTTCTACATAACTTGCATCATCCGCAGGTAAACCTTGATCATTAATAACAGGATCGTCATTGTATGAGCCATCTAAAAGAGGGAGACCATCGGCCCCAGTTCGAAATGAATTAACATATTCTTGGGTTGGCTGAAAGAAACCACAGCATCCTCCAGGAGAGCCACCAGCTTTATAGGGAAAGTTAAGTACTTCACCTGCTCCAGCATTTGTTCCTCCTGATCCGTCATTTACAGAGTATTGAACTGTATATACCGCCTCTACGCCATTACGTGATTCGATATCGAAAATATCTCCATATTTAGCCTCAAGTCCGATTGCAGTTCCATCTGGAGCAGTTCCACTCATAGCTGAAGTCAACAAAGTGAAAGCCGAAGCGTAATCAGCATTAAGTTGCATGTGTGCCTTTGCCAAAAGAACTTGGGCAACTGTCTTGTTGAATCTTCCTGGTTGGCCCATGTCAGTTGGTAATGACAAACCAGCAGTCAAATCATCAATAATTCTAGTTTTGATGTCTTCAGTATTTGTCACCGTTGCTGGATCTGTATTTTCATCAAGATAAGGAACATTAACCCATAACTTATATGCTTCAATATGGTAATGCCCGCGGAGTGTCCTTGCTTGATTCACATAAAGATCATGTTGCTCTTGCGTAATACTCCCACTTTCAAGTGCTACAGCTGCTACTGAAACTACTTGATTAGTCCTAGCAATCGATTCATATAAAGACTGCCACCTAATATTTAAATAAGGGTTGGATGCAGTTTCAGTGTAATTCATAATTGGATTGATATCCGGTTGATCACCAGAATCAGTTCCTTTATTTGCGACACCTCCTCTTATTGCGGCATATACCCAGTTAGATGCAGCAGCAGCCCACCCAAATGAAGAACTCGTACCATCAAGCATTGCATAAGCACCTATTAAAAGGCCGTCCACACCATCGGCAGTGGCCAGAACATTGGCATCAAGACCTCCATTAGCTGGCACGTCAAGAAATTCATCATTACATGCATTCACGAATAACATAATGATTGCAGTGAATAAAATTGATATATAATTTATTTTTTTCATTTTTCCGTTATTTAATAATTAAAATGATACATTGAGCCCGATAATAACTTGCTTAGCTAAAGGATAGTTCCCATAGTCAATTCCAAAAGCTCTGTCATCACCACCTAATTCTGGATCTAATCCCGTATATTCCGTAAAAGTGAATAAATTAACACCTTGAATATAAATCCTAGCGTTGGTCAAGTTCATAGAACTAAGAGTTGAAGCAGGCAAATTGTAGGCCAGCTGAAGATTTCTCAATCGAGAGAAAGAGCCATCTTCAATGTAATAGGAATTTGCAACACCATTTGTCGAGAAATTAGAATTGTTAGATGCTTTTGGCACCGTAGCTCCCGTATTTGTTGGTGTCCAACTGTTATTTAAGAGGTCTGTACTTTTTTGTCCCTGAAAAGAAGGCCAAAAGTCTGTCCACCATTTTGTATAATTAAAAATATCACCTCCTTGGTAACCATAAAAATATGCTGTTAATTCAAACTGCTTGTAACCTAGCATCAAATTAAGTCCATAAGTGTAGTCTGGATTAGGGTTTCCTATGTGAGCTCTATCTTCATCACTAATTCCAGCTGTGCCATCATTGTCTTTGTACTGGAAGAATCCAGCTTCGGCTCCGTCTTGACCGGAGGCAGTTGCATCCCCATCAGATTGAAACAAGCCAGCTACCTCATAACCATAAAAAGAAGACATTGGATAACCTACTTCATTTCTTGCAAATGTACCGATTCTAGAACCTCCAAAATCAAAATAATCAACACCATCGGCAACAGCTACAATCTCGTTTTTGTAAGAGGTCAATGTTAGATTTCCTTCAAAGCTCAGTCCGTTTGACCAATCGTCACGGTAAATAAGTTGAAGATCAACACCTTTGTTACTAATAGATCCAATGTTAATTGTAGGAGCTGTAGCATTTCCAAAAGTTGCTGGGAGTTCAGGAGCATACAATAATCCAGTAGTTTGCCTACTATACCAATCAAAAACAACTTCAAATTTGTTATTAAAAAGCCCTGCATCGAAACCAATGTTGGTAGACTCATTTGCTTCCCATTCTGTTGAGGTATTTCCAATTCTGACAGCACCAAAACCTTGAACTGAAGCATTTCCAGCCCCATTTAAGTCATAATTTGTACTACTTGTAGAGGCGCCATACTGATAGAATTGATTGGCCGGATCAACATTGGTTTGACTACCCATTTGACCCCAACCTCCACGAATCTTAACATCAGTGAGTATTGAATTACCAGCTAAAAATGATTCTTCACTTATTCTCCAACCAGCAGTTACAGATGGGAAGATACCATATCTATTTTCTGCACCAAATCGGGAAGAACCATCTCTTCTAACTGTTGCCCCAAGTAAGTATTTATCGCTTAGTGAATAATCTGCTCTCAAGAAAGCTGAGGCTAATGTGGTGGATGTTCCAAAATAAGAACCTGCACCCGTTATTGTTGCTCCATTGTTAAGTGTTCTGAAACTATATTGATCAGAAAAGTAACCACCTCTAGAAGCACCCAATCCTCTGGAAATCCCATATTCTAATGCTTCATATCCAAGAATTACATCTAAACTACTTTGCCCAAAATCGGTACTATAGTTTAAAGTATTTGTCCAAATCCATTCGCTGTATTTGTTTGCGCCTTCTGACAAAGAAGGAGTCGCGGTATTTTCAGCATTCTCATAAGTGGCAAAAGAATAATTAGAGTAATAATCATTACTCATTCTGCCTCCGTAACTTGTTCTTAATTTAAGGCCATCTATAATTTCAATCTCTGCAAAAATATTTCCAATTAGCTCTAATTTGCTGTAAGTATTATCTTTATTTCGGTCTAATGCAGCAACTGAATTTCCATTGTTACCTAATCTAGCCGCAATACCTGTTCCACCATATTCACCAGGGACATAATCGTGTACAATACCTGTAACACTTTGTGTCATTATAACTGGAATGATTGGCTGATTTCTATATACACTATTGATTGCGTTGCCTTCATTCAAATTGGAGAATCCGTTGGGCTGCTTGATATTTGAAACATTTAAATTCTGGCCTATTTTCACTCTTCCTTTTAGTATATCAAAGCTTGAGTTAATTCTTCCAGCAACTCTTTGGAAATCTTGATGTCTAATTGTACCATTCTGATCGAAGACATTGACACTTGCAAAAACTGAAGATGACTTCGTGCCAGCACTCATGGAAAGGCTATAGTTGCTTATCGCAGCATTTTCTGTGGTTTCGTCAAACCAATCAGTATCTCCAGCCCAGCTCGGAATTGATGGAGATGAATTTGATGAAGCACCATATATTGGATGTGTCTCATCAGTTCCATCATTGCCATAAACCAACCACTGTAGATCCGCATATTCTTGTGTATTTAATAAATTATCTGGACCACTACCAGGGTATTGAACACCAGTGTAGGTACTGAAATTAATTTGTACACCTTCTCTTCCTTTTTTAGTAGTAATAAGTACTACACCATTAGATGCACGTGAACCATAAATTGAAGCGGCACCCGCATCTTTGAGAACAGAAATGTTTTCTACATCTTCCGGCACTACAGTTTCAATAGCTCCGGGAATACCATCAATAATATAAAGAGGTTCATTATTACCAAACGACGAAAGACCTCTAATTCTTACTTTTGATTGCGCACCCGGCTGACCCGATCCTGTTACTGTAACACCAGCAACGCGACCTTGAAGTTGGTTCGCAACATTTCCTTGAGGTAAAGCGATTAAATCTTCCTTTTTGACAACGGCTACCGCACCTGTAACATCCTTTTTTTGCTGTACAGCGTAGCCAGTTACAATAACCTCTTCTAATTCTTCAACATTGATATCCATTGTCACATCAATTACAGATCGAGCTCCAATTACAATTTCTTGTGCATTGTATCCAATCGCACTAAATACCAGAGAAGATCCTTGTTCGGGGACACTCACTTGGTAGTCACCATTAAAATCAGTAATACTACCCGTCGAAGTACCCTTTACAATAATATTTACTCCAGGAAGGCCCTCATTATTTTCATCGGTGACTGTTCCTGAAATAACCCGTTCCTGCGCTAGGGTCGCTGAAAGGGAGAACCCAACAACTACTAATGATAGTAGTCCTTTGAGTAGGGGTTTAAATAATTCCCCAATAAGTTTAACATGCTTCTTCATCATATTAGTATATTTAAGATTAAATTAATTATTAAAAAATTAGTTATTGAACTTAGTTTGGTTGCTGAATTTTATTTGAATGATATTTTTTAAGTAAAAATACTTTTATCAAACCTTTTAAACTTATAAAAGTCATGGACAAATTAGGGTTTTTTTGTAAGAATAAAAAAAAAGAGGTGGGAAAGACACATTATTTTACAAAATTAAAAATTTAAGTTGCACTTTAAAGAGTATTTTCTATGAATTTAAACTCTTATATTTTGAAGGTAATAGAAGTCGGATCAGATTTAAAGTCCAAAAGAATCCAACAACTGGAACCATTATCCCTTTATATTTTTGACAAAATATCTAATGGAGATTTAGCGGCTTTAAATTTTATTTGTACACATAATTCTAGAAGAAGTCATTTAGGCCAAATTTGGTTACAAATGGCAGCGGCTTATTACAAAATTGACTTGGTTAGGGCCTACAGTGGAGGAATCGAAGAGACGGCTTTTAATTCGCGGGCTGTAGCTGTATTGCAGCGATCGGGATTCGCTGTGGAAGGAGGAATCGGAGTAAACCCGAAATATGAAGTCTCAAGTGACCTTGGCAAATTCTATTTAGTCAGTTTTTCAAAAAAATACAATCATTCAGAAAACCCCCAAAAGGATTTTTGTGCCGTGATGACATGCGCTGAGGCGGATGAGGCATGTCCAATTATTTTTGGAGCTGATTTGAGAGTGAAATTGTTGTATGAGGATCCTAAATCGGCTGATGGCACTGATTATGAGAGTACAGCCTATGATGAGCGATGTTTTCAAATTGCTACCGAAATGTTTTATGTAATGAAACAAGTGCAGGCGGAGCTTTGGAAGACAAAATGAAGAAGACTGCAAAGTATTCTATTTTTAAAATTAAAAACTGAATAATATCATGGCCAGTACTCTAAAGGGCAATTATTTAACCTCATTTAACATATAAAACTCTTGGTTAGGGGAAAAAGGGTTTTATGTTATTAAAAGGATTCCTATTTTTGCTGGCAAATTAATCACGGATAATATGGACACTGAAGAGACAAGTCAAGACCTAAAAAAAGAGCATCAGCAAAAAATTAATCAAGTTATTGAAGAGGTGGGGAAAGTAGTCGTTGGTCAAAAGCATATGGTGAACCGATTGCTCATTGGTCTTTTCACACAAAATCATATTTTGTTAGAGGGTGTCCCTGGTATTGCCAAAACCTTGACGGTAAATGTATTAGCACAGGTGTTACAACTGGATTTTAAAAGAATTCAATTTACGCCCGACCTCTTACCTGCAGACTTGGTCGGGACAATGATCTACAATCAAAAAAAAGCTGCTTTTGAAGTTAAAAAGGGGCCTATATTTTCAAATATGATTTTGGCAGATGAGGTCAATAGATCTCCTGCAAAGGTTCAATCTGCCCTACTTGAGTCTATGCAGGAAAAACAAGTTACGATTGGGGAACAAACCTTTTCTTTGGATCGCCCTTTTTTGGTGATGGCAACGCAAAATCCAGTAGATCAAGAGGGAACTTACCCTCTACCAGAAGCACAGGTTGATCGATTTATGATGAAAGTTCATGTCAAGTACCCTTCAAAAGAGGAGGAACTTGAGGTCATGCGTAGAATGGCTAACATGTCCTTCAAGCCTAAGTTGAAAACTATTTTATCTAAGAAGGATATTTTTGCTATCAGAGAAGAAATCAATGCCGTTACTTTATCAGAATCTCTAGAAAAGTATATAGTAGAATTGGTTTTGGCTACAAGAGACCCCCAAGCCTATCAATTAGATGATATTGCCCACTACATTCAATTTGGAGCTTCTCCAAGAGCTTCAATCAACTTGAATCTTGCGGCCAAAGCGGTTGCTTTTTTTGATCAGAGAGATTTTGTTTTGCCAGAAGACATCAAGGAAGTAGCCGATGACGTCATGAATCACCGTATTTTATTGAATTATGAGGCTGAAGCTGATGGTATCACGACTCATGAGATCATTAAAAACATTCTTA
>NZHT01000064.1 GCA_002691385.1 Flammeovirgaceae bacterium
AAAAACAAGTCGCTTAAACTATTTTTTCACCGTAAAAATGCAAATCCTTTTTGAATAAATAAGAAAAATACCAACTAATCACTTTGCAAAGATCAAAAAATATTTCTCCTCTATGAGATATTATTCTTAATATTAGACTTAAATGATTACATTAATGTCTCTTTATAATAGTGGATTATTCATTTGTTAACCTTATTTTTAAGTTTTAAAATGAATCTAGTGAGAAAACGATTTTACTTATTTTTCCCCTTATTGTTCATATTAGTTGATCTCTCGGTAATTTCTATCGCTTTTTTGATTACGCAAAGAGTGATCGGGATCTCGTTCCCTTTAGAAAATTACGCCTCGAAGACCTTCTTTTTTGTTCTGTTATCGTGGTCAATCCTGTCTTTGCTCGCTAAAGATTTCAAAATAGGTAGACCCTCAGGATATGAAAAATCAATTACCAAAGGCTTTAAAACCATTGCTTTTTTCTTGGCATTTTTTTCATTTTTTGTAATCTTTAGTAACCAAGAAATCATCTCCAGAACCTTCGTATTGTATTTTTCAGGGCTATTATTCTTATTTATCCCCATAGAACGAGTAATTATCCACTTAGTAATCAATAAATATCGTAAGTGGGGAGGAAATTATCGAAATGCAGTTATCATAGGTTATGATCAATTAGGTTTTTCACTGTTTGAAGCCATAAATAAAAATAAAAATTTGGGTATCCACTGTGTCGGTTTTTACGGAAATACCGCTCACTTAGACAAAAAATATCCACTAAAAGGAAATGTGCAAACTTTTCTTAATTCGAACTTAGAAAATATAGATTTCGTTTATGTCAGCGAAAATATTGTTCAGAAAGAATTGAATCAAATTATTGAATTGGCCGATGCCTCTTTTATAAAAGTGAAATTATTACCTCACTTCAAAACTGATTTTTTAAAATCTTATACACTTAGGCTAATTGATAACATCAATGTTGTCGAGGTAAACCATATGCCTTTAGATCATGCTTTTAATAGATTTTTAAAACGCTCTTTTGATATAATTTTCTCATTTATGATCTTATTTTTTGTGCTTAGTTGGCTTTATCCCATCATCGCCCTAGTCATCTTTCTAGAGTCTCGTGGTCCCATTATATTTAAGCAGTACCGAAATGGCAAGAATAATGAGGTTTTTCACTGCTTAAAATTCCGTACCATGCGTTTAAATGAAGAAGCAGATCATCGATGGGCAACCAAAAATGACCACCGAGTAACCTTTTTTGGTGCTTTTTTAAGAAGAACTAGTTTAGATGAGCTTCCGCAATTAATCAACGTTTTAATAGGAGATATGACTATTGTAGGTCCAAGACCCCTACCCGTCAAGCTTAATGAGCAATATGGTAATCAAATCAAAAGTTATTCTCAAAGGCATTCCTTCAAGCCAGGAATTACTGGATTGGCACAAGCGCTAGGGCATCGCGGTGAAATAAAAGAATTGCGAGAAATTAAAAATAGAGTAACATTAGATCGATTCTACTTAAATAATTGGTCTATTTTTTTAGATTTGAAGATTATATTCATCACCTTCTTCGAGCTCATTAGAGGACAAGAAACGGCTTATTAACTCTTGATTTGCAAATAATGACGGGCTTCTTTATTCCGATGATTCCGTTCATTATCTTTGCCTATTGATAATCCAAATCCATTGCAATAACATGTTTGATCAGGTTGAAAAAGTACAAAAAGAATTAGACAAATCCCTTGTCACAAATGCCACTGAATTAGAAGCTTTTCGAATCAAATTCATAAGTAAAAAAAGTATAATAACTGGCCTTTTTGATGCATTCAAAACAGTCCCTAATGATCAAAAAAAAGCTTTTGGAGAAGCTCTTAATAAGCTGAAAAAAGAGGCCAATACAAAATTTCAATCTTTGGCAGCTAGCCTAAAAACTGCTGCCTCTCTTCCTTCAGAATTTATTGATGTTTCACTCCCTGCTATCCCATTTCAAACAGGTAGCTTACATCCGATCAATATTGTCAAAAACAGAATGATCGAAATATTTGAAAGACAGGGATTTAACGTATCTGAAGGTCCTGAAATGGAAGATGATTGGCATAATTTCACAGCCCTCAATTTCCCTAAAAATCACCCAGCAAGAGAAATGCAGGATACCTATTTTTTAGAAAAAGATCCTGACAAACTATTACGGACTCATACCTCTACGGTACAAATAAGATTGATGGAGCATGGGAAGCCTCCGTTTAGATCCATCATGCCTGGACGGGTTTATCGAAACGAAGCCATCTCTGCAAGAGCGCATTGTTTCTTTCACCAAGTGGAAGGTTTGTACATTGATCGTAATGTTGGCTTTAAAGACCTCAAGCAATCTATTTATCACTTTTCACGTGAATTCTTCGGAAAAGAAACGAAAATTAGATTCAGACCATCGTATTTCCCTTTTACTGAACCCAGCGCCGAAGTAGATATCAGCTGTTTCATTTGTAAAGGAAAGGGCTGTAAAATTTGCAAAAATAGTGGTTGGGTCGAAATTGGTGGATCAGGAATGGTTGATCCCAACGTATTGAAAAATTGTAGTATTGATTCAAAAGAGTTTAGTGGATTCGCCTTCGGTATGGGTATAGAGCGAATAGCGATGCTCAAATATGAAATTGATGATATTCGATTATTTTCTGAAAATGATGTTCGATTTTTACGACAGTTTAACGGATTGTAATCAAAGTAAGTCTTGAATGATTTGAGATTCTGAGATTCCTTCAGCTTCAGCCTTGAAGTTTCGCACAATTCTATGCCTTAACACTGATTCTGCAACCGCTTTGACGTCTTCAATATCGGGCGCATACTTCCCTGTCATCAAGGAATGGCATTTGGCACCCAAAATTAAAAACTGACTAGCTCTAGGACCTGCTCCCCACTCTAAATAATCATTAGCAAACGAACTAGATCCCGTTCTTCCAGGCCTTGTCTTATGAACTAACGAAACAGCATACTCATAGACGTTATCTACTACAGGCACACTTCTAACTAAATTTTGGAAGACAAGTATTTCGTCTTTTGAAATCACATTTTTAACAGCTATCTGCGAGGTTATTGTTGTATTTTTTATGACTTCTACTTCAGTTTGAAAATCTGGATAATCTAATTTAACCATTAACATGAAGCGATCGAGTTGTGCTTCAGGCAAGGGGTAAGTCCCTTCTTGTTCAATCGGATTTTGTGTGGCCAGAACAAAAAATGGTCGATCCAATTTATGTTGAACCCCTCCTATGGTAACTGAATATTCTTGCATACTTTCAAGCAGGGCAGATTGAGTTTTTGGTGGGGTCCTATTAATTTCATCTGCCAATACGACATTGGAAAAAATGGGCCCTTTGATGAATTTGAAATTTCTATCACGATCCAAAGTTTCCGCTCCAATTATATCTGAGGGCATCAAATCAGGGGTAAATTGTATACGACTGAAATCCAAATTGAGTGCTTGAGCCAGCGTATTGATCAACAAAGTTTTGGCAAGCCCCGGAACACCAACTAATAAGGAATGACCACTACAAAAAATAGAAATAATCAATAATCGAACAGCCTCTTTTTGACCTATAACTATTTTAGATACTTCCTCACTAAGTATATTGCATTTCTCTAAAAAATTGTCTGCTATTTCTTTCTCATTTTTCTCAATCATACCTAATTATTTCATAATATCACAATAGTTGTAGGCAGGATCAACATCAACGAAGACTTCCCCTTTGGCTTTTTCAAACCACGTATCCAATAACTTGCCTTTTTTTGCATTAAGGGCATATTCAGCGATTTTTTGATAATCATCCCTTAAATTAGCTTGATGAGGCGGTATTCTTTCCTTGTAAAAGATCAATCTAAAAGCCGTCGTTCCATCTCTCATTGAAAATTTCAATGGATGTGTCAAGGAGCCTATGCTCATGGTATCGACAGTAAAAAATATATTGGGGTCCAATTGCTCAACCGAAACCCTCACTGAACCATCAGATCCCGTATAAAATCCTCCATTTGATGCGGTTTCTTTGTCTGCCGAAAATTCTTTTGCGGCGGCTCTAAAATTAGTTGCACTGTCTAGTATCAAGTTTCGGATGCTGTCCAGCTTAGTTTCAGCGACATTAATGTCATCAGCAGAGGGTTTGGGAATAATCAATATATGCCTAGTCCTAAAAGTATTTCCTCTTCTTTCCTGTAGCTCAATCAAATGATATCCAAAATCTGATTTGATGGGCATTGAAAGCTCTCCAACCTCCATGATCATGGCAGCCTCTTCAAACTCAGGAGCCAATTCGCCTCGCTTATAGAACGGAAGCTGACCTCCACGGGAACCAGACCCTGGATCTTCAGAATACCTTCTTGCCATATTTTCAAAGGTCTCTGTTCCTCTCAAAATACTTCCTCTGATTTCTAATAATTGGCGTTCGACCTTCCCGAGTTGCTCAGCTCCTGGTTCAGGCTTCATAACCAATTGACCTACCTGGACTTCTGTTGAAAAGTAGGGCAACGAATCTTTGGGAATTTTATTAAAAAATTGCCTAACCTCAGTAGGTGTTACCTTAATATCACTTGTAATATTACGCTGCATGGCCTCAATTATTTTTTGCTCCTTGACCTGATCAAATAATTCTTCCTCTATTTGATCTAAACTCTTACCGTAATACGCCTCTATTTCTTTGGGCGAACCAATCTGAGAAATCATATAAGACATTCGTTGATCTAGATTATTTTGAACTTCTTCATCTAAAACAATGACCGAATCGATTTCTGCTTTTGCCACCAATAATTTATTGATGACCAAATTTTCTAATACTTGGCATCTCAATGCACCACTATTTACTTCTCCTTGAGAAAGATACTCTAGATAGGTTCGTTCTAAATCTGATTTCAATACGATATAGTCATCTACTTTAACAATGATTCTATCGACTAATAATTCTTTAGACTGACCTATTGCCACATGGAGGGAAAGCCAAAAAATAAGTGCCCTAATTGCTATAAACTTCAAATTTCTTCGTTTTGAGTGCCTCTTCATAAATCGTCTCATGTAATTCTTTCTTAAGTGCAAGTTTACGCTTATTGATGATAATATTTTCTATATCTTCTTTTACATATTCTAACGGTGCAATCTGATCAGATATTTTATATCTCACAATTCTGAATAAATAAATATAACTCGTGTCTCTGGTTTCACTATAAATGGTTTTTTCTAAAAATTGAGTTTTGTTTTGCAAAGCAGCAAGCGGTGTATTTATAACTAACTCATCAAGACCAATCCAAATAGAATCATCAAGAAATGACAAATCGGCAAATTGATAACAATAATCTTTAATGTCTTGGATATCTGTATTGGGAAAATTTCTTATGTTTCTTCGAATCTGAGTAATATTTGGCGCGCTAATAGGAATCTTAGCAAAGATACATTGTACGATATTTTGCTTCAATAAAAAATTTTCTGACCGTTCGAGATAGTAAGATTCAATCTCCTCTTGGGTGACCTGCATATTTAGATGTGAGCCTATATAGATTTTTTCAAACTCATGCATGATCAATGCGTAACGATAATCCTCAACTTTACGATCAATATTTATTGCATTGATACTTAATTCCTCATTAGCCTTAATTATCAACAACTGCTTCTTGATCCAATCATCTATATATTTGTCCACCAGTCTGCCGCTATCTAAAACCGAAAGACCCACAGGCATATCCTTGACTACGTCTTGTGCATACAAATAATTATCGCCGACTCGAGCAATGGATTGAGAAGTGGGTATCTGATTTTTATTGAGATAATCACAGCCTAAAAAAAAGGTCAGATACAATAACGTGTATAAACTCCTATGGTATGATGTCTTCAAATTTATAAATCTATATTAAACTCTTAACTATCTGGTTGAATAATTAGGTGCCTCACGGGTGACATAAACATCATGAGGATGACTTTCTACAGACCCAGCAGAAGTGATTTTAACAAATTTTGAAAAATGCAATCCCTCAATATTACTGGCCCCACAATAACCCATCCCCGATCTGAGTCCGCCCACCATTTGATAAAGAACCTCTGAAACCATCCCTTTAAAAGGTACCCTCCCCACGATGCCTTCAGGCACTAACTTTTTAATATCATCTTCAGCATCTTGAAAATAGCGATCTTTTGAACCGTCTTCCATCGCCTCAACAGATCCCATACCTCGATAACTCTTAAACTTCCTTCCCTCATAAAGGATGACCTCTCCCGGTGCCTCTTCGGTACCTGCAAGTAAGGATCCTATCATCACGGCATTAGCACCAGCTGCTAAAGCTTTAACGACATCACCGGAAAACCTAATCCCTCCATCTGCGATGACAGGAACACCTGTACCTTTTAAAGCATTGGCCGCTTCATAGACTGCAGATAATTGAGGAACACCAACTCCTGCAATAATTCTAGTCGTACATATACTCCCCGGTCCGACGCCGACTTTCACGGCGTCTGCACCTGCTTGAACTAGGCACAAAGCCCCCTCGGCTGTAGCCACATTCCCCACAATTAGATCTAAATCAGGAAATTTTTGCTTTACCATTTTGGTTGCCTCAATGACCCCTTTTGAATGTCCATGTGCCGTATCAATACTGACTAAATCTACACCAGCCTCCATCAGGGCTGAAATCCTCTGAGTTAAATCAGGTGTCACACCAACTGCTGCTCCAACCCTTAGTCGGCCAAATTTATCTTTACAAGCATCGGGTCGATCTCTATTTTTCAAGATATCTTTATATGTGATCAATCCTGTCAACCTATAGTTTTCATCGACGATAGGAAGTTTTTCAATTTTATGTTTTTGTAATATTTCCTCCGCTTCTTTTAATCCCACTTCAACCTTTGCCGTAATGAGTTTTTCACGGGTCATAATATCTAATATAGGCTTCGTCATTTCTTTCTGAAATCTCAAATCCCTATTGGTAATGATCCCTATCAAAACCCCTTTATCATTGATCACAGGAATCCCTCCAATATTATTTTCACGCATGATTTTCTCAGCATCCCCAGCCAAAGCTTTTTCATTGAGGGTGATCGGGTCCAATATCATACCACTTTGAGACCGCTTAACTTTTCTCACTTCAACGGCTTGCTGAGCAATAGTCATGTTTTTATGAATCAGACCAATTCCTCCATCAAGAGCCATGGATATAGCCATACTCGATTCTGTAACTGTATCCATGGCAGCTGAAACAAAAGGAATATTGACTTCAATATTTCGGGTCAAAAATGTCTTTATTTCGGTGTCTCGGGGAAGAATTTCAGAATAACCTGGCAGTAGAAGCACATCATCATAGGTAAGTGCTTCAAAAATGATTCTATCTTCATTTATTTTCATATGCAAATAAGTAGTAGGATTATTTGCAAAGCAAATTTATCAACATTCTACCTCAATAAAAAGATTGTTTGATTATTAATTTTATTTTTGCCTTGTGACTGATTTTCTAAGCTTATTTATCTCTCAATTAGTCAATACTCCATACTTAGAAATAACTGCCGTATTTTTCGGCTTAGTAAGTGTCTGGTATGCCAAAAAAGAAGAAATCTGGGTCTATCCAACTGGAATCATTAGCCTAATTATTTATATCGGTCTTACCTTTCAATATAAGCTATATGGCGATATGGGCATACAGATCTATTATCTTATCATGAGCATTTACGGATGGTACTTTTGGATACGGGGTAAAGGAGCTCACACCCCTGTTCAAATTTCAAAAAATAATAAGCAAGAAAATAAAATCCTTTTTTTGCTATTCCTAGGCTCTTTTTTATTGATACGATATGGACTGGGACTCACAGATAGTGATATCCCTGGATGGGACGCGCTTACTTCTGCCCTAGCCATCGTGGGTATGTGGTTGATGGCTAGAAAAAAAATTGAGCATTGGATTGCCTGGATTGCGGTAGACAGTATTTCTGTCCCACTATATCTCTACAAAGGTTTGCCTTTGACCAGCTTTCAATTCTTAATATTTACCATACTTGCCGGATGGGGCTACTTAACATGGAATATAAAACTGAAATCAAAAGAATCGTAATCATCGGTCCTGAGTCTACAGGTAAAAGCAAATTGGCTCAAGAATTAGCAGTATCCTATTACACTGAATGGGTTCCAGAATTTGCTAGATTTTATCTTGACCGTCTTGATAGAGATTATCAAGAGGCTGACTTATTAGAAATTGCGAAAGCTCAACTTGCTTGGGAAGAAGATCGTGCAACTTCGGCAGAAAAATATCTATTTTGTGATACCAACTTGATTGTGTTAAAGATTTGGAGTGACGAAAAATATGGAAAAACAGATTCTTGGATTTTAGATCAAATTGCTCATAGGAAATATCACTTTTATCTGCTTTCCGACATCGATATCCCATGGAAAGATGATCCGCAAAGAGAGCATCCGCACAGAAGAAAAGAATTTTTTAATATTTATTTAAATTACTTAGAATCTAACCAACTTCCTTACGGTATTGTTAAAGGTATTGAAGATCAAAGATTGGCTTGTGCCATAAAATTATTGCAAAATATTTGAACTTTTAACCTATATTTGTAATCAAAAGGGGTGCCCTGCTTTTTTTAAAAAAAAGATAAGATCGGGCTGAGATTATACCCGTTGAACCTGCTGGGATAATGCCGAGAAGGGACGTATGATAACCGCACGGAGGTCCCCTCCTCCTATTTTGGTTAAGATTAAAAGTAAGACAATGAGAATTTTAATGTGTACCACTTTGGTTGTAATTAACTATCTAGCCTATGCCCAAAGAACAGTGTCAGGAACCGTCTTGAATGAAAATAATGAAGGCATTCCCGGGGCCTCAGTTACTATAAAAGATCTTGATTTAGGTACCATCACTGACATGAATGGATATTTTCAACTTAGTATTCCAGAACAGAAAAAGACGTTACTTGTTAGTGCCATAGGTTACCTGACACAACAAGTTGCTATCGGCTCTAAATCAAAAGTAGTCATTAGGATGCCGATTGAGGTGAAGGAACTACAAGCCCTGACTATTTTCGGCGATGAGGTCATTAACTTTTCTACTAAGGCTAATGAATTGACTCCAACTACTTATGCTGATATATCAAAAGAAAAAATCGAAGAAAGGAACCTTGGACTTGACTTGCCTATATTATTGAATTTTACTCCTTCAATCGTCACTACTTCAGATGCTGGAGCGGGTGTGGGTTATACGGGTATGAGAATCAGAGGGAGTGATGCGACTCGGATCAATGTAACCTTAAATGGGATACCAATCAATGATTCTGAATCTCATGGTGTGTATTGGGTCAATATGCCCGATCTATCTTCCTCTCTTGATAAAATTCAAATTCAGCGTGGGGTAGGGACGTCCTCCAACGGAGCCGCCGCATTTGGAGCCACTGTAAATCTAAAATCTAGTGGTTTCTCGAAAGATGCTTTTGCTCAAATTAATCAAACCATTGGCTCTTTTAATACTTTAAAAACCAATATAAAGTTCAATACAGGTGTAATTAATAATAATTTTAACTTTGAAGGTCGCTTATCCCATATCACCTCCGATGGATATATAGATCGAGCACAATCTGATCTTTATTCCTATTTTTTTACGGGTGGGTATTACGGGGGAAAAACAACAATTAAGGCTCTCCTTTTTGGAGGCCAAGAAGAAACTTATCAATCTTGGTATGGTACCCCTGAAGCCAGATTGAAGAATAATGAAAATGCTCTTCAAGCAGTAATTGATAATTCAGGGGAATACAACACGGCTGAACAATTAGACAACCTACTGAATAGCGATCGAACATTCAATTACTATCTTTATGATAATGAAATCGATCATTACGAACAGAATCATTATCAATTACATTTAAACCACGTCTTTAATAATAATCTAAATCTGGCTCTTTCTGGGCATTATACCCATGGGAAAGGCTATTATGAACAATATCGGTCAAAAGATGATTTTGCTGATTATGGAATGGATAATGTAACCGTTGGGAACGATACAATCACCCAAACGGACCTCATCCGACGGAGGTGGCTAGACAATGATTTTTATGGATTTACTTATGCTTTCAATTATAACAAAGACAACCTCCTAATGACCCTTGGGGGAGGATATAATACTTACAAAGGGAAGCATTTTGGTGAGATTATATGGTCTGAATTCGCCAGTACAAGTACCATAAGAGATCGTTATTACGAAGGCTCAAGTACTAAAAATGATTTTAACATCTTTTTAAAAACCAATTATCAACTTTCATCGAAAGTGAATCTATTTGGAGATCTTCAAATGCGTACCATTAATTACGATACTGAAGGTACAGATAATGATCTCTCAAACTACCAAGTAGGAGAAAAGTATACTTTTTTTAACCCAAAATTTGGATTGACCTATTCACTCAACGATCATTTTCAGCTCTACGGATCCTTTGCAGTAGCCCACCGAGAACCTGTACGCAATGATTTTATAGATGCTCCAGTCGGAGATATTCCCAGTCCTGAGCAACTTCAAAATTTAGAATTAGGATTCAGGGGAAATCTGGATAATATCCATATGGAATCTAATATATATTTGATGGATTATACCAATCAGCTAATCCTAACCGGAGCTGTCAATGATGTTGGCTCATCTATTAGGGTCAATACCCCTGATAGTTATCGGTTAGGGATAGAAATGGTCTTTAGTATAGAAGTAGCTGATCAATGGAATTGGGGCCTTAATGTGGCATTAAGTAAAAATAAAATCAAAAAATTTACTGAAGTTATGTTTGACTATGCCTTCACTGATGATCGTTATACTGTGGAAAATGAATTTAGAGATACAGATATTGCTTTTAGCCCCAATATCGTGATAGGTAATGACATTACCTTCAGTCATCAAGGTTTTAGCACACAACTACTAACCAAATTTGTAGGAAATCAATTCCTAGACAATACCTCAAATGAAAACCGCATGATTAAAAGCTACTTTATCAACGACCTAAGATTCGCATATCAATTACAAGCCTTTGGAATGCGAAAAATAGAATTAACCCTAATGATAAACAATTTACTGAATGTAACCTATGAATCAAATGGGTACACATGGGGCTATCTTTATGATGGGTATCCTTATCAACAAAATAATTATTATCCACAGGCTGGAATCAATCTCCTTACAGGTCTTTCATTAAAATTCTAATGATTAAAAGACAAATTCAAATTTTAAATAAGCCCTAATCTCAATAATCCATTATTCAAGCCCATCGTAGATCGATGATTCAAGAAACTTCCACATCAGAAATTCAACATAGAGAATACCTCGCAGATCCATCTCAAGATCCAAGAATTGGATTAATTGAACAACTCATTCAGGACTGTGGAGACATTTTAGTCTATAACATTAGTTTTGAGAGGGGAAAACTCAATAATCTAATCGAGGTATTCCCTGAGTATTCTAATGAGTTGAGAGGGATTATGAATAGACTTAAAGACTTAATGATACCATTCCAAAAGAAGTGGTATTATACCCCTGAAATGAAGGGGAGTTACTCTATTAAGTCAGTCCTCCCCGCATTAGTTCCTGAACTCTCATATAACGACCTTGAAATTAAAGAAGGAGGCACTGCATCCAACACCTTCTTATCCATGGTTAACGGAACCTTTGAGGGGGATGTTAAAGAAACAAGAAAACAACTTTTGGAGTACTGTAAGTTAGACACCTATGCAATGGTGAAAATTCTTGAGAAACTACTTCAGGTGTAAAACTGATTTTTAGAGAAAATTCTGGAAAATTTATTTTTTAAAAAACTTGAGTTTTTCCAAAAAATCCAGAAAAATATTCGCTCAGGTCATTGCCCCCCTCTACAGATACCAAAAAAAGAGGTATTTAAGG